>RGPR01000050.1 GCA_010030245.1 Gammaproteobacteria bacterium | reverse complement strand
TCACCTACACTCACCAATTGCGATGGACGAAGGTCTTCGATTCGCTATTCGTGAAGGCGGTCGTACCGTTGGTGCAGGTGTCGTTGCAAAAATCATTGAGTGATAGTGAACTATGAAACAAAATATTAAAATTAGGTTGAAATCTTTTGATCATCGCATGATCGATACTTCAACTCGTGAGATTGTTGAAACTGCAAAGAAAACTGGTGCCCAAGTTAAGGGCCCCATTCCTTTACCTATTAAGAAGGAAAAGTTTTCTGTGTTGATATCACCACATGTTAATAAAGATGCGCAAGATCAATATGAAATTAGAACTCATAAACGTCTTGTTGTTATCGTTAACCCAACTGATAAAACAGTTGATGCGCTAATGAAGCTTGATTTAGCTGCTGGTGTTGATGTTCAAATTAGTTTAGACGATAAATAGTAGGCGCCAGCGCAAGTTGGATCTACTGATAGGCGTATCAGTTGATGATGGAGTTATTAAAATGAAACTAGGTTTATTAGGTCGCAAGCTTGGTATGACCCGCGTTTTTAAAGCGGATGGTCAAGCTGTGCCCGTAACAGTTATCGAAATTAAGCCAAATGTTGTTTCCCAGATTAAGAATCAGGAAACAGATGGCTATACAGCTCTTCAATTAACCTCTGGCCAAAAAAAATCATCTCGTGTCAATAAAGCTTTAGCTGGTCACTTTGCTAAAGCGAATATTGAAGCCGGTGATTTAATTGCCGAGTTTCTATGCGAAGATGAACAAAAATATAATGTTGGTGACTCAATATTGATTTCAGATTTATTTACTGAAGGTCACTTTGTTGATGTTGCAGGGATAAGCAAAGGTAAAGGTTTTGCTGGAACTGTAAAACGACATAATTTCAGAACCCAAGATGCTACACATGGTAACAGCCGTTCTCATCGTGTCCCAGGTTCTATTGGACAAAACCAGACCCCAGGTCGCGTTTTTAAAGGTAAAAAGATGGCTGGTCATCTAGGTAATGAGCGTTGTACTGTTCAATCCTTAGAGATCATCAAAATTGACCAAGATAAAAATGTGATTATGATTAAGGGTGCAATTCCTGGTGCTCCAGGTGGTCGTGTAGAAGTCCGTCCTGCAGTAAAAAAGAAGGTGGGAGCGTAAACCATGCATATTACAACAAAAGACACTAATCAACAGATAGCTGTTGATGCCAAAATCTTTGATCGTGAATATAATGAAGGTCTTGTACATCAGGCCGTCACTGCAATCTTAAATGCATATCGTTCAGGTAATAGCGCACAGAAAAGCCGTTCTGAAGTCCGAGGCGGTGGGCGTAAACCTTGGAACCAAAAAGGTTCTGGTCGTGCACGTGCAGGTACTATTCGTTCACCAATTTGGAGAAGCGGTGGTGTAACATTCGCATCTAAAAAACGTGATTATACACAAAAACTAAACAAAAAAATGTATAGAGCAGCAATCAGTGCTATTTTTTCTGAACTCATTAGACAAGATAGACTAATCGTTGTTGAACGCATAACTTGTCAAGAACCAAAAACCAAAGCATTTTTGAATATGATGAATGGATATAATGTCAATGAAGCATTAATTCTTGTGCATGACTTTGGTGAGACTGAGTACTTGGCTTCACGTAATTTACCTCAATTCGACGTTTGTGATATCGAATTTATGGATCCGTATTCTTTACTAAGTTTTGAGAATGTTCTAATTACATCAGAGGCCCTAAAGCAAGTTGAGGAGCTGTTACAATGAATCTAGAACAAAACTTTATTGTATTGCGTGAACCGCATACATCTGAAAAATCGCTCATCCTAGCAGACAAATTAAAGCAATTTGTTTTCAGAGTATCCAGTACAGCAAACAAGATCGAAATCAAAAAAGCAGTTGAAGCTATTTTCAATGTTAAAGTTGAAAAAGTTTCTATTGTTAATGTGAAGGGTAAAAGCAAACGTTTCCGAGGTCGTCCTGGAAAACGTAGCGACTGGAAAAAAGCATACGTTGCGCTTCAAGATGGTTATGATCTTGATATAGCATCTGTTGATTAAGGTGAATAGTTATGTCTATCGTTAAAGCCAAACCAACTTCACCAGGCCGCAGAGGGCTTGTTAAAGTTGTTCATGAAAATTTACATAAAGGTAAACCTTTCCGTTCATTAGTAGAATCACTATCCAAAACTGGTGGTCGCAACAATATGGGGCGCATCACAGTACGACATATCGGTGGTGGTTCACGAGCCAAATATCGTATTATTGATTGGAGAAGGAATAAAGATCACATTGAAGGTACAATTGAGCGTATTGAGTATGATCCGAATCGTACAGCCCTTATTGCTCTTGTCCTTTATAAAGACGGCGAAAGGCGCTATATCCTTGCTCCTGCTAAATTAAAAGCCGGCGATAAGATTCAAAGTGGTGAACAAGCACCAATTGCGACTGGAAATACTTTACCACTCAAAAACATACCTGTTGGTACAGTTATTCACGCAGTTGAACTCAAACCTGGAAAGGGCGCACAATTTTTAAGAAGTGCCGGCGCTTCTGGACAGATCATTGCTAAAGAAGGTGCTTTTGCAACTATCAGACTACGATCTGGTGAAATGCGTAAAGTTCACACGACATGCAGAGCTACTGTTGGCGAAGTAAGTAATAGCGAACATAATTTACGCTCATTAGGTAAAGCGGGAGCTACAAGATGGCGTGGTGTTAGGCCTACCGTCCGAGGTGTTGCGATGAACCCCGTTGACCATCCACATGGTGGTGGTGAGGGTCGTACATCTGGTGGACGTCATCCAGTTTCGCCATGGGGTGTTCCTACTAAGGGATACAAAACTCGTAGTAACAAACGAACTGATGTTTTTATTGTTCGTTCGCGACATAAGAAATAGGATAAAGAGGTTATATTATGCCACGTTCACTTTATAAAGGTCCATTTGTAGCACTTCACTTGCTTAAAAAAGTAGAAACTGCAGTTGCGGCTGGATCTAAAAAACCCATCAAGACATGGTCACGTGCATCTACGATCATCCCTGAAATGATTGGCTTAACGATTGCAGTTCACAATGGAAGGGACCATGTTCCAGTTTTTTTAACAGATAACATGGTAGGCCATAAACTTGGGGAGTTTGCTCCAACTAGAACTTTCAAGGGTCATTCCGGCGATCGTAAGACCAAAGGTAAGTAGAGGTTTTTATGTTAGTTACAGCTAAGTTGAGAAATGCGGCAATATCTGCTCAGAAAACCAGATTGGTTGCAGATATGGTCAGAAAACAAAATGTTTCAAAAGCATTAAACATTCTGCAATTTACAGAGAAAAAGGCTTCAGATATGATCCGTAAGCTTTTATCCTCTGCAATAGCGAATGCTGAGCACAATCATGGCGCAGACATCGATGAATTGAGTATCTCAAGAATCATGGTGGATGAAGCGTCAACATTGAAACGAATTAGTCCACGTGCTAAGGGACGTGCTAATAGAATATCAAAGCGTCAATGCCATGTGTTCATTGAGCTTACGGATGGGGAATAATTATGGGTCAGAAAGTTAATCCAATAGGTATTCGTTTAGGTTTTACTAAGCAGTGGAAATCTGTTTGGTATGCTGGAAAGAATTATTCTACATTGTTAAATCAGGATATTAATCTTCGAAAAGACCTGAAGAAGAAGCTTTACGCTGCAGGAATTAGCCATATTCAAATTGAACGTCCTGCTAACAATGCTGTTGTTACCATACACTCAGCTCGCCCAGGTGTTATTATTGGGAAAAAGGGTGGTAGTGTTGAGGGTTTGCGTCAAGAAATTTCTGATACACTTGGAGTTCCTGTACATTTAAATATCCAAGAAATCAAGAAGCCAGATTTAGACGCGACCTTGGTTGCAGAAGCTATTGCTCAACAGTTAGAACAGCGTGTAATGTTTCGTCGGGCGATGAAACGTTCGGTAACTGGGGCTATGAAAGCAGGAGCTAAAGGCATTAAAATTTGTGTCAGTGGCCGTCTAGGTGGTGCAGAAATTGCAAGAAGTGAATGGTATCGCGAAGGTCGTGTTCCACTTCATACCTTCCGTGCTGATATTGATTATGGCACCGCTGAAGCTAAAACTACCTATGGTATTATTGGTGTTAAAGTATGGATTTGCAAAGGTGAAACCGTTGTGAATAAAAAACGCCAGACTTCAGACAAGTAACGGGGTTAGAAAATGTTACAACCAAAACGAACAAAGTATAGAAAGCAACAAAAAGGTAGAAATACCGGCTTGGCTCATCGCGGATCGACAGTATCTTTTGGTGAGTTTGCGATGAAAGCGGTTGAGCATGGTCGTTTGACTGCTCGCCAAATTGAGTCTGCGCGACGCGCGATTACACGCTGCATTAAGCGTGGTGGAAAAATTTGGATTCGTGTATTCCCAGATAAACCTATTACCCAGAAACCACTTGAAGTTCGCATGGGTTCAGGTAAAGGTAATGTTGAATATTGGGTTGCACAGATTCAACCAGGTCGCATATTATTTGAAATGGAAGGTGTGCCTAAGGAACTTGCCCAGCAAGCTTTTCAATTGGCTCAAGCTAAACTGCCTTTCAAAGTCACTTTTGCTGAACGTCAGGTGATGTAATGAAAACTATTGATGCAATAAAAGAACTAAGTCTTGATGATTTAAAAGCAGCTCTTCAATCAACTAGGGAAGAGCAATTCAAGTTAAGATTCAAGAAATCTCGTGGTGATTTGCCGCAAACTCATTTGATTCATCAGGTGAAAGTAAAAATTGCGCAAATCAAAACTTTGATCACGCAGAAAGAAGAGGTATAACATGTCTGAACAACAAAAAACAGTAAGAACTGTTACTGGAAAAGTTGTGAGCGACAAGATGGATAAAACCATAGTTGTTCAAGTTGAACGTTCCGTAAGACATCCTAAGTATGAGAAAATCATCAGACGTCGTACAAAACTTCATGCTCATGATGAAAATGGTTCAGCAAAAATAGGACAAATGGTCACCATTCAGGAGTGCCGTCCCATTTCTAAAACCAAGACCTGGAAACTCGTTGAGATATTATAACAACTTTAAGCATTGTAATGTTCTTAATTTTTGTTATAATACCCAACTTTTTATATCATAAATAAATGGTTTGGAGTAAATAATGATCCAAATGCAAACACTGCTCAATGTTGCAGATAATAGCGGTGCCAAGAAATTAATGTGCATTAAAGTACTCGGTGGATCTCACCGCAGATATGCACGTGTAGGCGATATTATCAAGGTAAGTATTAAAGATGCTTTGCCCCGTAGTAAAGTCAAAAAAGGCGCTGTGATGAATGCAGTTGTTGTAAGAACAGCTCAGGGTATTCGTCGTCAAGATGGTAGTTTAATTCGTTTTGATGAAAATGCTGCTGTTTTACTAAATAACTCTAAAGAGCCCATTGGTACCCGTATTTTTGGGCCAGTGACAAGAGAATTACGTGATCGCTTTATGAAAATCATTTCATTAGCCCCTGAAGTTTTATAGAGAGGATAGTCATGAAAAGAATTATCAAAGGCGATACCGTATATGTTTGCACCGGAAAAAGTAAAGGACATATTGGAAAAGTATTGTCTGTTGCTGGCGAGAGAATTCTCGTCGAAGGTGCCAACATTATTAAGAAGCATGTAAAACCAAATCCAAATTTAAACGAAACTGGTGGAATTAAAGAAATTCCAAAACCAATTCACGTTTCTAATTTGGCTATTTATAATCCTTCTACAGGCAAGCCAGATAAAATTGGCTTCATGTTTGTTGAAAATAATGGACAGCAAAAAAAGATCAGATTTTTTAAATCGAATCAAGAGCCTGTCAATCAAGTATAGTAGGTAATGTAAATGGTACGTTTAAAAAAATATTATGAAGAGGTCGTTGTACCTCAGTTGATGGAAAAATTCAACTATAGCTCAAGAATGCAAGTTCCAAAAATCACTAAAATCACCCTAAATATGGGTGTTGGTGAAGCTGTCGCTGATAAAAAAGTAATGAATTTTGCTTTAGATGATATGACGCGTATTGCTGGTCAAAAACCAGTAACTACCTTAGCTAGAAAGTCTATTGCTGGGTTCAAAATTCGTGATGGCTGGCCAATTGGTTGTAAAGTCACTTTAAGACGTCAGCGTATGTATGAGTTTTTTGATCGTTTGGTATCAATTACACTGCCGCGTGTTCGTGACTTCCGTGGTCTTTCACCTAAATCTTTTGATGGTACAGGTAATTATGCGTTTGGCTTAACTGAACAAATTGTTTTCCCTGAAATTGATTTTGATAAAATTGATACTATCCGTGGTTTGGATATTTGTATTTCTACAAGTGCGAAAACAAATGCTGAAGCTAAAGCTTTATTAGAAGCGTTTAATTTCCCACTTAAAGATCGCGAAAAGAACTAAGGGGACGACTGTGGCTAAACTATCTACAATTGTTCGAGAGCAGAAGAAATTTGATCTCGTTAATAAGTATTTCGAAAAAAGAAAAGCATTGAAGGATATCATAAAATCTTCAGTAGATTTCGATAAGATTCAAGAGGCGCAAGTTAAATTGGCTAAATTGCCAAAAAACTCAAATCCCACTCGACATACACGTCGTTGTCAACAATGTGGTCGTCCGCACGCGGTTTACCGAAAATTTGGTTTATGTCGTATTTGTTTACGCCAGCAACTGATGACCGGTAATGTCACAGGCGGTAGAAAATCCTCTTGGTAATGTTTGGAGAACGAATGTGAGTATGCATGATCCAATAGCAGACATGTTGACAAGAATTAGAAATGGTCAACGAGCTAGACACGCAGAAGTGTCTTTCGCTGCTTCAAAAATTAAAGCACAAATTTGTCGAGTGTTAACCGAAGAAGGTTATATCTCAGATTATTTTAGTTCTATTTCAGCTTCAGGACACCCTGAACTAACAGTTAAACTAAAGTATTATCAAGGTGAACCTGTAATGCGTTTATTAAAACGTATTAGTCGTCCAGGCTTGAGAATTTATCGGGGCGTTAATCAATTAAAACCTATAAACGGTTTTGGTGTCGCAATTCTATCCACCTCTTCAGGTGTCATGACCAACCATCAAGCGAAAGAAAAGTGTGTTGGTGGTGAAGTCATCTGTGAAGTTGCATAATCTGAGGGGCTGAACATGTCAAGAATTGCTAAAGCACAGATTAATATACCAGCTAATGTACAAGTTGCTTTGTCTGCGTCAGAATTAACATTAAAAGGGCCTAAAGGTTCTTTAATTAAGACCTTTAATAAGGCTGTAAAAATTTCGCATGATGATATTGCAAATACATTAAGTTTTGGACCTGCAAATAAAGACCCAAAAGCTTGGGCACAGGCAGGTACAGCAAGAGCTGAGTCTTTCAATATGCTGGTTGGGGTTACTGAAGGTTTTTCGGTAACATTGGAGTTGGTTGGTGTGGGCTACCGCGCACAAGCAGCTGGGAATAAACTTAATCTTTCACTTGGTTTTTCCCATCCTATTGAGTATGCGTTGCCTGCTGGAATAACAGCTGAGACACCAAACCAAACAACAATTATTGTTAGAGGAATGAGTAAGCAACAAGTTGGACAAGTTGCTGCTGAAGTTCGCGATTTTAGATCTCCAGAACCTTATAAAGGTAAAGGTGTACGCTATCAAGGTGAACGTATTTCTCTCAAAGAAACCAAGAAAAAATAGGAATAGGCTAAGATGAAATCTAATAAGTTTCAAGCTCGGAAGAGACGTAGCTTAAAAGCGAAACATATTATTAACTTGTCAGGTAAGCCAAGATTGGTGATCTTTAGATCTATTAATCATATTTATTGCCAAGTCGTAAAACCATCTTCAAATGGTGATATCGTTATCGCTCAAGCTTCTACTATAGAAAAAGAGAACCGTTCTAATATAGAGGGTTCTAAAGTAGAACAAGCTAAAACTGTAGGTAAATTAATTGCAGCACGAACCCTTGATAAAGATGTGAGTGAAATTGCTTTTGACCGTAACGGTTTTAAGTATCACGGTCGTGTAAAAGCCCTTGCAGATGCTGCAAGAGAAGCTGGCTTAAGTTTTTAAGGAACTGATATGGCATTTGATGAACCAAAAAATGAAGGCTTTATTGAAAAGCTGGTTTCCGTTAACAGAACTGCAAAGGTTGTAAAAGGTGGTCGCGTATTTGGCTTCTCAGCTTTAGTTGTCGTTGGTGATGGTAAGGGCCGTGTTGGATTTGGTCGTGGTAAGGCTCGAGAAGTTCCTGTTGCTATTCAAAAAGCGATGGAACAAGCCAAGAAAAATATGACGACAATTTCGTTAAATAAACACACCATCCATCATGAAATTACATGGTCGTTTGGCGCTTCTAAGATTTTCATGAAACCTGCTGCTGAAGGTACTGGTATTATTGCCGGTGGCGCGATGCGTGCAGTACTTGAAGTTTTAGGTGTTAAAAATATTCTTGCTAAAAGTATTGGTTCTACCAATCCAAGCAATATTGTTCGTGCAACTGTTGGTGCCTTACAAAATGTTCAAACACCTGACTATGTTGCAGCTAAACGTGGAAAAAATATTTCAATGATCTTAGCGGAGCAAGCATGAGCGGCATGTTAAAAATTAAATTGGTTAAATCCTTAAATGGTCGTTTACCAAAACATAAGGTTATCGCTTCAGTATTAGGACTAAGACGTATGCACCAGGTAGTTACGCATCAAGATATTCCTAGCATCCGAGGCATGGTCAACAAAATCAATTATCTTTTGCAAGTTGAGGAGTTGGTATAATGTACTTGAATACACTGAGTCCTGCTAAAGGTTCTCGTAAAACCGCAATTCGTGTAGGGCGAGGTATTGGTTCTACAGTTGGAAAAACTTGTGGTCGTGGTCATAAAGGTCAAAAAGCGCGTGCTGGTGGCTATCACAAAATTAACTTTGAAGGCGGCCAAATGCCAATTCAAAGACGTCTGCCAAAAATGGGTTTTAAATCTAAAATTGCGCCTTACAAACAGGAATTAAGTTTAGACGCTATTTCTAGATTAAACCTTGCTGAAGTTTCAATTGAAATTTTAAAGGCACATGACATTATTCAACACAAAATTAAGCGTGTTAAGGTGATTGGTACTGGCAGTGTTTCTAATGCTATCGTTCTTAAAGGTATCGAAGTGACGAAATCTGCTCGTTCTGCTATTGAAACAGCTGGTGGAAGGATTGAAGATTAATGTCTAGACCAACTTATGATCAATTTTTGTCTGGTTTTACGGAGCTGAAGCAACGGCTCCTTTTTTTATTGATTGCCATTTTGGTATATCGCTTTGGTGCTCATATCCCTGTGCCTGGCCTCGATCCAGAAAGATTGTCTAGTTTCTTCTCTCAACAACAGAATACCATATTTGGTCTTTTTAATATGTTTTCTGGTGGAGCATTGTCTCGAGTTACAGTGTTTGCTATAGGAATTATGCCGTATATATCTGCTTCGATTATGATGCAGCTATTTTCTGTTGTTGTTCCGACCCTCGAGCAAATGAAAAAGGAAGGGGAAGTTGGTCGACGTAAGATTTCACAGTATACTCGTTATTTGACGCTTTGCTTGTCTATTTTCCAATCTTTTGGTATTGCTACTTGGTTGGTTAAGCAGCAAATCGCACTTACTGGTGATGTGACCTTTTACTTAATTGCCGTGTCTACTTTAGTGACAGGAACCATGACACTGATGTGGCTAGGTGAACAGATCACAGAAAAGGGAATCGGTAATGGCATTTCAATGTTAATTTTTTCTGGTATTGTTTCTAATATTCCATCATCTGTTGCCAATGTTGTTCAACAGGTTAGGGAAGGTCAGCTTCAGTTTCTCAGTCTTGTCTTTATTGTTGCGACAATACTGATTGTAACTGCATTTGTTGTTTTTATGGAACGAGCCCAAAGACGCATTCGTGTCAATTATGCACAACGAACGCATGGACGAAAGGTTTATGCTGCTCAGACAAGCCATTTACCTTTGAAAATTAATATGTCAGGGGTCATTCCGCCAATTTTTGCTTCAAGCGTAATTATGTTGCCAGCGACATTAGCGCAGTTTTTCTCAAACTCATCTAATTCGTTTATTTCAAAATTCGCTTTTGCAATTCAACCGGGTCAACCTTTATACTTATTAATTTATTCTGCTTGTATTATTTTCTTTGCGTTTTTTTATACTGCACTAGTATTCAATCCTAAGGAAACGGCAGATAATTTAAAAAAATCTGGAGCGTTTATTCCTGGTATAAGACCAGGCGATCAAACATCTAGATTTATAGATAGTGTTCTAACACGATTAACTCTAGTTGGTTCATTGTATTTAGTCCTTGTTTGTATGCTGCCCCAATTAATGACTTCGGCATGGCATGTTCCTTTTTATTTTGGTGGTACATCCTTGCTCATTATTGTTGTTGTCATTATGGACTTTGTTGCTCAGGTTCAAGCCCATATGATGTCTTTTCAATACGAATCGTTAATGAAGAAATCTTCTTCGAAGGGCTTCGGTTTGACTAACTTTTTTTAATTTGTAGTATTTTTGGAGTGATTGATATGAGAGTAAGAGCTTCAGTCAAAGTGATTTGCAGAAATTGCAAAATTATTAAACGTGCAGGTGTTGTGCGTGTAATTTGCAAAGAAGCTAGACATAAGCAAAGACAAGGTTAATGATATATTGTATTCAGTTTTTAAACAGTGTATCATTCTTTTTTTTTTAAACTTAAATCGGAGATGTTTCAATGGCGCGTATAGCCGGAGTAAATATACCAGATAATAAACAATTATGGATTGGATTAACTGGTATATATGGTATTGGCCGTACAACTGCGTATAAATTGTGTAAAAACACAAATTTAGAGCCTATGACTAAGATTGGTCAATTGTCAGAACAACAATTAGAGAGCTTACGTCAAGAAATTGCGAAAATGACAGTAGAAGGTGATTTGCGCAGAGTTGTTAATATGAGCATTAAACGACTAATGGATTTAGGTTGCTACCGAGGACAGCGTCACCGTAAAGGTTTACCTGTTCGTGGTCAGCGCACTAAAACCAATGCTAGAACCAGAAAAGGTCGTCGTAAAGCAGTTAATGCGTAGGTAGGGTATTTAAATGTCAACTAATAAATCGAAACAACAAAAAGTTCGTAAAAAAGTCAAGCGTGTCGTTCAGGACGGTATAGTTCACGTTCACGCGTCTTTTAACAACACCATTATTTCTTTTACTGACCGCCAAGGTAATGCACTTTGTTGGGCAACATCTGGTGGCTCCGGCTTCCGTGGTTCACGTAAAAGTACGCCTTATGCTGCTCAAATTGCAACTGAAAGAGCATCTCAAGTTGCGAAAGAGTATGGTGTAAAGTCTGTTGCCGTCTTCATTCATGGTCCAGGTCCTGGTCGTGAGTCTACAATTCGTGAATTAATATCTCAGGATTTTAAAATCGTTGAATTGACAGATGTAACTGGTATTCCGCATAACGGATGTAAACCAGCCAAAAGACGTCGAGTATAATAGGAGTACATGAATGGCTAAATATTTAGGTCCTAAATGTAAATTGTCACGTCGCGAAGGAACAGATTTGTTCTTAAAAAGTGGTGTGCGGGATCACAAAACAAAATGTAAAGCGGAGCGCCTTCCTGGGCAACATGGCGCCAATAAGCCACGTCTCAGTGGATATGGCATCCAGCTTCGTGAGAAACAAAAAATCAAACGCTTATATGGTTTACTTGAAAAACAATTTCATGGTTACTATGCCAAAGCAGCTAGTCAAAAAGGATCTACTGGTGAAAACCTTATGGTTTTTCTAGAAAGACGCCTTGATAATGTTGTTTACCGTTTTGGTTTTGCATCTACACGAGCTGAAGCCCGTCAATTGGTATCTCATCGCGGTGTTATGGTTAACGATCAAATCGTAAACATCCCTTCGTTCTTATGTTCACCAGGTGATATTGTCGCCCTAAGAGCTAAAGCGAAAAATCAGGGTCGTGTTCAAGCAGCACTTGCTCTATCTGAACAACGCGCTTCTTGTGATTGGTTATCTGTTGAATCAGGCAATTTTAAAGGTTCGTATAAACAGCATCCAACGTTTACTGATTTACCGACTATGTATAACTTTAATTTGGTTGTCGAACTTTATTCTAAGTAAACTAGGAGATTGGTTTCAATGTATACCGATATTAACGAAATGCTGGTTCCAAAGGCGCTTAAGGTTACTTCAGATAATCCCAATTTTGCTCGGATTATTCTAGAACCCCTTGAGCCGGGTTATGGCTTTACCTTAGGTAATGCGCTACGAAGAATTTTATTGTCATCTATGCCTGGTTTCGCTGTTACAGAAGTCTTTATTGACAATGTACAACATGAATACAGTACACTTGAAGGTGTAAAAGAAGATGTCATTAATA
>RGPR01000049.1 GCA_010030245.1 Gammaproteobacteria bacterium | reverse complement strand
GAGTCAAAACAGATTAAGCAACGTTGCCAACCCATTTCAAACCAAAGTATAAACCTTGGATACTGAAAGAGCTGTCTGCAGATGCAGTCAGTTGAGCGGTACTTGAAGATTTTAACGCGTTCAAATAGTCTGCAAATACCCAACCAATATCTAAACTCAAGTCACCTTGAGCCATGGCATAGGTATACATGGCACCTAATTTAGCATCTAACTCACCAACAACGTTAGAAGCACTGTTGCTTACAACGCCGCTATATAAGACTGTAGCAACTCTGTTGGCATAGCCAGTAGAGCTTTTTGTGCTTCCTGCTAATACAGATAACGCGCCATCAGCATATACGCTTAAACCATTGCCCCAATCATAAGTTAAATCTGTTCCAACACGTGGTCCGAAGCCGTTGAAAACAGTAGAGCGATTGTTGCTAATTGTTCGCGCTGTTGTTGTAGGAGTCGAAACGGTTTGTGAATAACTAGAATCAACTGTGCCATTTAAGCCCACACGCGAGAAGTTCATGCCACCATGAAAACGCGCGAATTTGTTTTCGCCGAAATCAACGTGCTGACCAAATTCCATGTTGACTTGATCCCAAGCAGTGTTGCCTGTCGCATCGACACTGTTAACAGTAAGGCTGGTTACATCATCGCCAGTGAATGGATTAATAACATTTGTTTGTGTCACAGGACCTGTAAAGGTTTTTGTGTTGCTGTTACGGAAATGATACCAGTTTAAATTGAAGTCATTGCCGGTACTGAAATGATAGGAACCTTCTAACTGGAAGCCCCAACCCCACTGAGGGTTAGTACCAATAGTTTGAGTGGTACCATTTTCTGATGTCAACGTCGTGTTGCTTAATATTCCAGCGTTGCTAGCTGGTTGAAGATATAATGCACGACCACCTAAATCCCATGCGGTATTTTCGCAAGGAACGGTTACATTAACTGCGCTGCAAACTGGACCCATGGTGCCAGCAAAAGCGAGGTACAAGACAGATTATTCACTCACTTTCACCACTTGTCAATCAATTCATTTTAACAAGTTTTGTGCTGATGAGCGAGCCACCATCAAAAGCCCAGGAAGTGAGTGCTCTACTTCATGAGTTTCTTCCATCATTCAATGTCTTTTCATTTTTGTCAATACCTGTGGGGTATTGTTTTCATTTTTTTGTGCAAAATTAATTTTTTTAGGTGTTTTTCACCCCATGCTGGATAAAATACACATCAATACGTGACCCTGAGCTTCAAGTCATGTTAGAATGCGTTTTTCTGTCTACTTGAGACTTCATGTGAAAAATGCTGTCCACATGCGCGATCGTTTTCGTGGTTTTTTGCCTATTGTCGTTGATGTCGAAACCTCAGGCCTTGATCCCAGGGAAAATGCCTTGCTTGAAATGGCAGTAATTACCATTGACTTATCAAGTGATCATGAATTTTCAATTGGCGAGTCTTTCAGTGAGCATATTAGCCCTTTCGAAGGCGCAATTCTCGACCCGAAATCACTTGAATTTAATAAAATTGATCCCTTTCATCCCTTACGCTTCGCCAAAACTGAAGCAGATGCTTTAAAAGCCTTGTTTGTCCCTATCAAAAAAGCACTGAAACATTACAGTTGTCAACGTGCCGTCTTGGTGGGGCACAATGCTTGGTTTGATTTACAATTTGTCAATCAAGCTTGCGCTAGGCAACATCTGAAATCACCGTTTCATCCATTTACATCTTTTGATACAGCGACCCTTGCTGGTATTCATTATGGTCAAACTGTTTTAGCGAAAGCCTTGAAAGCCGCCAACATTCCTTTTGACATTAAAGAAGCGCATTCTGCGCTTTATGATGCACAAAAAACAGCGGCCTTATTTTGTGAGATTTTAAATCGAGGGTGTCTAGCAGGCCAAAATGACCTGCCAGTGGCGCAATCTTAAAGTTTATCGGCATTTGCAGCTAAATATTCTGCAACACCTGTGGGACTTGCTTTCATGCCACGATGACCTTTTTGCCAACCAGCAGGACACACTTCACCATTTGTTTCAAAGAATTGGACAGCATCGATGATGCGAATAATTTCATCAATATTACGACCAATTGGTAAATCATTAACAATTTGCGACCTGACGAGCCCTTGTTTATCAATCACAAAAGCTGCACGTAAAGCAACCCCTGCCACTGGGTGTTCCACCCCAAACGCTTGGCAAACTTCATGGCGCATATCAGCAACCAATGCATAATCCACTGGACCGATACCACCATCTTTAACCGCTGTTTGTCGGTAAGCATTATGGGTAAATTGAGAATCTATCGAAATCGCAATCACTTCAACATTTCTTTGCTTAAATTCAGCCATTCGATGATTTAAGGCGATTAATTCTGATGGGCAGACAAATGTAAAATCTAGTGGGTAGAAAAACACCAACGCATGTTTGCCTTTGATGGTTTCATATAGATTAAATTTATCAACAATTTCACCATTTCCTAATACCGCAGGTAAGGTAAAATCTGGGGCTTGATGTCCTACTAAAATACTCATTATCGTCACCTTTTATTAAGAGTTTGTTAATATGGTTTTTAATTCACCGGTTTGATGCATTTCTGCAATAATATCTGAGCCACCAATCAGCTCACCTCTCACCCACAGCTGAGGGAAAGTTGGCCATTCGGCGTAGATGGGTAATTCACGGCGAATCTCAGGGTTTGCCAAGATATCGACAAAAGCAAATGGAATGCCGATTTCTTTTAAGCAATTGACTGCACGTGCAGAAAATCCACATTGGGGCATTTCAGGCGACCCTTTCATGTATAATAACACTGGATTTTCAGAAATTTGTTTTTTGATTAACGCTATCGTTTCCATATATCATACCTCTTTAGTACACTATCAACTTTCTTTGCAAGATTAACGAACAATTGCAAAAAAACCAAGAAGAATCTCTCATTTTTTTATTTTTGAGCTTTCCTCTTGTCACAATATTCTTTAAACTGCAGCAATACCTTAAGTACTTTTTTGGAGAAATACATGACTTTTGAATTACCAAAACTAGCCTATGCCATGGATGCGCTAGAGCCACACATTTCTAAAGAAACACTCGAATATCACTATGGCAAACACCACCAAACCTACATCAATAACCTCAATCAATTATTAATCGATAGCCCCTTGGCTGGAAAAAGCCTTGAGGACATTATCATGCAAAGCGAAGGCGGCATGTTTAATAATGCAGCACAAGTATGGAATCACAGCTTTTATTGGGAATGTTTAAGCCCTAAAGCGGGAAATTTGGCTCCTGGCAAACTGAAATCAACCATTGAAGCACAATTTGGTTCTTTTGAAGAATTTAAGGCACAATTTACGAAAACTGCCTTGGGTACTTTTGGATCTGGCTGGGCGTGGCTTGTCAAAAACGAAGACAACACGCTTGCCATTACCAGCACCTCTAATGCCGACACGCCAATGCGTCACGCACACAAAGCCTTACTCACCTGTGATGTATGGGAGCACGCTTATTACATTGATTATCGTAATGCACGTGCAAGCTATATCGAGCATTTCTGGAATGTAGTCAACTGGGATTTTGTTGAAGCACAGTTTGCCTAAATCCAAAAAAAGACAGTGCTTATCACAAGCGCTGTCTTCTAACCTCATACACCGAAACCCCTGCGGCAACCGATACGTTAAGACTAGACACACTGCCTAACATTGGAATGGCATATAAGCCATCACATTTTTCTCGTGTTAAGCGCCTTAACCCATCACCTTCAGCACCTAAAACAAGTGCTATTGCACCTGTTGCATCGAGATCATAAAGCGACTGAGTCGCTTCACCGCAGGCGCCATAAACCCAAACCCCTAAGGCTTGCAGGGCTTCAATGCTGCGCGCAAGATTAACCACTCGGACAAGAGGCACCGTTTCCGAAGCACCTGAAGATACTTTAGCAACGACAGGGGTCATCGATGCACTTTTATCTTTAGGAATAATCACCATATCAACGCCTGCCGCATCAGCGGAGCGCAGACAAGCCCCTAGATTATGTGGATCAGTAACCCCATCTAAAATTAAAATAAATGCAGGGTGCTCAAGGGATGCAATAAGGGATTTCAAGTCACTCTCATCAAAATCCGGCAAAGCCTTGGCCCAAAGTAAAACCCCCTGATGCACCAAGCCAGGATAATCTTCTTCAATCCTTTCTTGGGTTTGGCGTTTGATTAGAACACCTCGAGCCGTGGCAAGCGTTAAAAGCTCAGCATAGCGTTTATCATCGCCTTGGCGTAAAACAATATGCTTAATCTCACGCTTTGGATTTTTTAACATGGCCATACAAGCATGAAGGCCATAAGCACTAGGATTTTTCAACATCTTCAGTCACTAATTCAAAGTCAATTTTACGAGCATCTGGGTCAACACGAGCGACCAAGACGGTCAATGGGTCGCCTAAATGATAAATTTGGTTGGTCCGCTCACCCACCAATCGGTGCCGCATGGCGTCAAATTGATAGTAATCACTCTTAAGTGAGCTAACATGAACCAAACCTTCCACATAAATATCGGTTATGCTAACAAATAAACCAAAAGATGTCACTGCAGAAATTGTACCTGGGAAAGTTTGTCCTACTTTATCCTTGATATAAATACATTTTAACCAAGTCATGACATCACGCGTGGCTTCATCGGCACGACGCTCCGTCATGGAATTCTTTTCAGCAAGCTCAGCCAAACGCTTTTCTGGGTAGCGGGAAGCAATATCTTGATTTCTATCTAAAATTTCACCCAAGATGCGATGCACCATTAAATCCGGATAACGACGAATTGGTGAGGTAAAATGGGTATAAACCTCATAGCCTAAGCCAAAATGTCCTGAATTTTCGATGGCATAATGTGCTTGTTTTAAGGAACGTAACATAATGGTTTCAAGCACTTGTTTTTCAGGCCGCAGTCTGATTTTTTCCAAAACCTCTTGAAAACGTTTTGGGGCCACTTTTTCAGAGAAACCACATTGGATACCAAATTCACCTAAAAAGGTTTGTAACGACTTCATCTTTTCAATATCAGGGGCCTCATGAACTCGATACATAGAAGCCACTCCTGAAGATGCGATAAAACTGGCAACGGCCACATTGGCCGCTAACATACACTCTTCAATAATGCGATGGGCTTCATTGCGCACAACTGGAGTGATTTTTTCAATTTTCAGTTGTTTGTCAAAGACCACTTTGGTTTCGATGCTATCAAGCTCAATCGCCCCACGGTTAAGTCGTGCAAATTTTAACGATTCATAGACTTTTTGTAATTGTTGCAGCATCGCCCATACCTCACTGGACAATTCTGGGGCATCATTTTGTTCTAGAAGCGCTGCAACATGATCATAAATCAATCGATTTTTAGAATGAATCACGGCCCGATAAAATTTAGGCTCACGAATTTGTCCTTTGGCCGTGATAACCATTTCCGCAACCATACACAATCTATCTACATTGGGGTTTAACGAACAAATCCCATTCGATAGCGCCTCTGGCAACATTGGCACCACACGCCCTGGGAAATATACTGAATTACCACGAATGGCTGCCTCTTCATCAATTGGAGAACCCCATGCGACATAATGGCTGACATCAGCAATGGCAACCCAAAGACGCGTATCACCTCGAGCAAGTGCTTTACAACAAACCGCATCGTCAAAATCCTTGGCATCATCACCATCAATCGTGACAAAAGGCAATTCTCTTAAATCTTTGCGACCCACTAAATCTTTTTCTCTCACCACTTTTGGAATAAGATGCATCTCCGACAAAACTTCTGTAGGCCACACGTTGGGGATGCCATAATTTAAAATGGCCACCTCAATTTCCAAGCCCGGCCCCATATAATCACCCAAGACCCTATCAACACGGCCAATACTCATACCATGTTTACTGGGATATTCGACGATTTTAACGATGACCATCTGCCCATCTTTAGCACCCATGGCCGCATCAGCTGGAATCAAAATGTCATGAAAAAAGAACTTATGCTCTGGCTCAACATAAAACACCCCTTCGCGAGAAATAAAGCGCCCGGCAATACTATCAATTGCATGTTGCAACACTTCAGTAACTTTCGCTTCAGGACGTCCGCGCCTATCGACACCCATTTCATAGGCCAAGACAATATCCCCATGCATCACCCTACGCATTTCACGCGCCGATAGCACCATGTCGGAACCACCATCTTCAGGAATAAAAAAACCAAAGCCTTCGGCTTGTGCCTGAATGCGCCCCTTCACTAAATTGGTTTTTTGCCGTAGACACCAGCGAAATTTTCTATCTTGAAACAATTGACCATCACGTATCATCGCCTTTAGACGATACATCAAGGTTTCTTGCTGCTCTTTTTTGCGAAGTCCCAGTAATTGAAACAAATCTTTCTTGTGAATTGGCTGTCCATATTCAGCCAAAACCTGCATGATGAATTCACGACTAGGAATGGGATCGGCATATTTCTCTTTTTCACGCTCAAAATATGGATCTTTGTTTTTTTTCGACACTTTTGCACCATTCCTAATAATTTGTTAAATCAATTTATGTCACGTCTTTATTTGATTGTGAACCATGTTTGATAAATTGCCAACCCATTCGTTGTAGATAGGCATCAATAGTTACAATGCCCTTATTTTCTAAAAGCCACTGATCAATCGTCATGGCATCTTTTTTAGGTGGGTTTGCGCTTGTTTGACAAACGGCAAGCACTTCTTGGCAAGCGACTTGTTGCTCATGCCCTAAACGAGACTCAATGCATTTCCAAGACACTTTTTGTTTGGGCGCATAAAATACACTCCACTGTCCCGGAAGAAGCTTCAATGTCCAGCGAGGGGATTGAAAATTACCTAACCAAATATCCGAATTGCTGATATTATGAATATTGATCAATTGTTTTTTTTGCGGCGCTAATTGAAATAACGGCGAATCTAAAACCATGGCATGACAATGATTAGGATAATACTCTTTCGCGTGCGATGCCGCAAGCATGATCATTAAGCTGCAAAAAAGTCCGAATTTACAACGCATTTTATCCTACCTTTTGTTATACTGCATTTTTTTACAACTTGGATTATCCCATGAATTTATCATCTTTTGTTAAAGAAATCATACATTTTCAACAAGATTCGATTATCCGTTGGAAAGCATCTGGTGTTGCAAGACTAGCCACAGATTTTCTTGAATATGTTGAAGCCAACCATGCATTTAATTATCAATTATGGCATGCCGAAGATAGAGCTCGCCGACAAGATATGGGCGATGCCTTTGTGGTTGCGGCCAAGCGTGAAATCGATTTCTGCAATCAACAACGCAATAATCAAATGGAGCTTATGGATAACCATCTGATAAATCTGCTTCAACCTGCCCATCATGCAGACTGCCCAGTGAACTCTGAAGCCCCTGGGATGATGATTGACCGATTGTCCATTCTAGCCCTTAAAATCTATCATATGCGTGAACAAACCTTACGTCACGATACTGACGACACACATATTAAAAATTGTCAAAGCAAGCTTACTCAATTAATTGAGCAGCAAACACAACTTGGCCAATGTCTTGAATCACTCTTGCAAGAGACAATGGCTCAAACTAGAACTTTTAGGATTTATTACCAACACAAGATGTATAACGATCGCCAACTAAATCCAGAGCTTTATAGTAAGAATCCCTGATTTGGTGATGGGGAACGGGGTGGTCGCGGCGGTGAGGCAGACCGCAGTTTACTAAGCTCCTCACTTCCCCAAAAGGCGCTAACAGATTTTGGTAATGGTTTTGGTGATGTTAGTTCTGACGCCACTGTTGTTGACTGATGGCCTGTTAAGAATTTGAAAATAAATGAATTTTTATATGCGTCATCATCCACACGCATCAACCCCCTTAAACCTTTTAATGCAAAAAAAGCTGCGAAAGCTATTCCTGCCGCAATAAAAATCAATTTTGCCAGCATGCTTTCAGAATTTGACATGAAAGGCAAATAAACGCTCAAGGTTTGTAAGAACTTCATCCCTTTTTTAAAGCCACTTAATAGTTGCCGGAAAACTTCAGCATTTTCAGTAATCAGTAAATTTTTAGACGCTTGAATATCCCGGCCATCAATTATTTTTCGCGTTGAATCAGCAACGAAAATATGGCTTGTTTTATGATGTATCGCTTCAAAGGTATCTTGATCGTCGGCGATATTAACTTCTGTTGGATTTACTGAAAGTATCGTATATAAGGTTGTACAAAATAATAAAGTAAGTCCTGCAATGACAGATACATAAAAAAACATCGGTACAAAACCGATGCCAAAGAGAAACTTCATCGACGCAACAGTCATTAATAAACTATTAAAGGCGCCAAAAACCACCAAGCCATTTCGCAAACCTTGCCACCATACACGTTCTTGACTTAAACGCAGTTGTTGTTCGAGCTGGCCATACTGCTCATGATAATCTTGCTCATACTTGGCGATTTTAATGCAATGTGCAAGTATCGCTTGTTGCTGCGAATCCAATTCATCATAAAAACTAGAACTTGAATTACGGTCTTTTTTGAAGACTGATGCTAAATACTTCCTCGTTTCTGAACTCATCTCAGTACCCGCCGCCGACGTCTGCAAAAAGTTACCCAAAATTTCGTTCAATTCAGATTCTTTGTCCAGTAATCGACGCAGCGTTTCAATTTCTGTTTTTAGCAGATAATTGCCTAAATTTGATTCTAGTGTTGGTTCTGTATCATCCTCTTGAGAGGAGCTATATTCCGAGGAATGTGTCCCAACTAAACCATCATCATCATTTAGTTCTGCTGCGTCCTCTTGTGGGACTGGCTTAATCACTTCAAAATTGGCTTGTTGCCATTCAATCACTAATAAGCGTTTTGTTTTCACTAAATCCGCTTTCAATTGACTGATGCGCAGACGCCGTTGGTAATCTGATTCTTGATACAGCTCTGCGGCAACATTTAAGAGCATAAAGAAACTACAAACCAGCACAGCTGCAGCAAAGATAGGAGGTGGTAATGTCACCATGCTTAAAATACCCAAAAAATAATATGGGGCATTTAATAATCCACTCAATCCTGCAGAAGCAAAAGCTCTTCTCGAGTTTTCCTGAAAAACAGCTTGGTTTTGGATAAATTGTGAAGGGTCTGAATCCGGATCTAATAAAATTTTAAAGTATTCTTTTTTATGCGCTAACACCGTTAGGAATAGTGTCTCATTAGGTCTATGTTCTTCGAGCTTATATTCTTCAAGTAGAATTTCAAATTTATCCCAGTAAATTCGTGGTACAATTTTTTGGCCAGGCACACTATTTTGAATACTAACAAGCTCTGCATTCAATCTCTGGATAAAGGGATTTTGAGCAAAATCAGGCTGCATTTCAAGATTGCCAGAGTTGTCAACGATATAGTATTCAAAATCAGCAGAACCCTCTTTTTTAGGTATTTTTAAAATACTACCTGCGTAGATATTTTTAAGAATATCCTCGCGAATTTTGCCATCTCCATCAAACACCAGATCACGTGTGACCTCATGAAAACACGCATTAATCCCTTTAACCTGACGTCGAAATGCATCGTTTTTTTCTTGCAATGACTTCCGTGTTTCGACCATATTTCGATTCCACATGCGATTGCAAGCAGACAACACGCCTAAACCTAGTCCCACAGGGGTTAGATAATTAATTAGCTGATACTGTCCTAGAACGGAAGCCACCATCATAAAACTGCGGGTGCCTTTAAAAGTCCATTTCATACCTTTCAACATGTCACGTAAATAAGGCCAGTTCGTATCAGCAAGCTTTGAAAATGCAGATTGATTTTTATTGACACCGTTACCAAGATAGGCAAAAGTACTTATAAAGCCCGCGCCTAAGAAAAAACAAGTTGCCCCTATCGGATAAGATAACCAATCGTTTAAGTCTGCTGCACTTGAATCAAAATCAACAGCATCAAAATACAGCTTGATTGAACTATTCCAAAGGTCTAATGCATCGAGGACAGATTGAACACCTATATATTGATTGCCATTTTTTTTTAAATCTTGAAAAAATGGCGTTGAACCATCTGATGCTTGCTCATCTTTGGCTGCTGGTAATTCTATTTCCGGATTATCAGGGCTTTCTTGCATTCTCAAGCTCTTATATCTTGAAAAAAACTTAGCTTATCATACACGAAAGAAAATGTTTTGGGAAGTTTTTTTTTCAACCTGGCTTCATTTAGACCAGGCGGGCAACCATACATTATATAACAAAAAAACAACGATATGCAATTTTTTTAACTCTCAGCAGTGGCGCATTGTGATTTACCATGTCACACTGATGCGATGATGGCCAGAACCAGCATAATCATGGATCTATAGCGCTATCCTATATAATTTTTTTTGTATTCATTGTATAATGATTTCACGCTCAAAGGGGATGTTATTTTCGTTCACAAATCAAACATGCTATGTCTTTAGAACGATGGCTAAGTCACCCTTTATTTGTAACAGCATATTTAAACACCATCATGTGCGAGGTTTGAATGCCATTTTTGATTTATTTTTTTTTGATGTTTAGTTCGTTATACACAGGACAGCTTATGGCTAATACAACAAAAACAGTATTTGGATATATCGAAAAAGCAACCCTGGTAGACAAAGATCTTACCATATCAGCTAAACTTGATACAGGCGCAAAGTCAGCCTCTCTTAATGCCACTAATATTAAAGAGATTGATAAAAATGGCAAAACCTATTTAAGTTTTACTGTGCCCAGTAAAGCGGGTGACAAACACTTTGAGTGTGAATATATAGGTAAAGTCAATATCAAAAATCGAGCCGAAGAAACATTGACAACTCGCAGCAAATTAATTCGCCAGTCGGTTAAACGCCCAGTGGTTTTAATGGCTGTAAGGCTAGGGAAGCAAACCAAAACAATTCGTGTCAATCTTACTAATCGTAAACACTTTATTTATCCAATGTTATTAGGACGCGAAGCTATTGTTGCATTCAACGGGATAGTTAACCCTTATCAGCGCTATGCTGCTGGTACTTAATGTCTGAGTCAAACTATGAAAACACCTAAAAAACACCTCATCACACTAATTCTAGGTCTCATGATCACAGGCCTTGTGATTTTTGCCTATCGTCATTTTATCATGGGCGTTCCCTTAAACGATAATGACATGGTCAACACTTGGACATTAGAAGCCAATTTAAAATTCAATGCTGAGAAAAATCATCCCATTAAAGCGATGTTTAGTGTGCCCTACCTGCCCCCTCATTTTTCAACCCTTGATGAATATTTTGTGGCCCAAAATTATGGCATCAGTACCCACTTAGAAGGGTTAAACCGCCAAGTGGTTTGGACCTTAAGACGAGGGACTGGTCCACAATCACTTTACTATCGAACCATTCTTAAAGAGGTTGATGTATCGAATAACCGCAAATCCTTAAAACCCGCCCCATTTCGCAAACATTACTTACAAGAGCCTGAACTTTCCGCGGTACAAACCATCATGCGAACTGCGCGGCAATCTTCTGCTGATATTCAAACATTTGCTCAAGGCGTCATTCGTGAATTGCATAAAAATGATGGCAATTCACGCTTGCTTTTAGGGAGCCAATACAGCCATCGACAAGTGGTTGACACTGCCATTACCGTGCTTAACCAAGCTAATATTTACGCCAATTCCGTCCATGGCCTAAGAGCTAGGCAACAATCACATGCTGAACTTGAAACCTGGCTTGCTGTATATAATCAAAAAGAATGGATCTATATCAATCCTGAATCAGGAGAGGCAGGACTGCCTTTTGATTTTGTGATCTGGCACTATGGCAATGACCCCTTATTTACTGTGTTTGGAGGACAAAAAGCCCAATTAAACTTCACCATATCACCTACACCAATGAATGCCTTAAGTGTTGCCAAAACTCATGGACTTTTAACTGAGTCTCAATTAATGCGTTTTTCTTTATTGCAGCTCCCGATCACCACCCAAGAAACCTATAAAATTTTATTAACGGTTCCCGTTGGTGCCTTTATTATTTTGCTGCTACGCAATTTTATTGGCTTACAAACCTTCGGCACATTTATGCCCGTTTTAATTGCACTCGCTTTCCGAGAAACCCATGTCATTTGGGGGATATGTCTATTTAATATTATCATTTTCTTTGGCTTGATGGCTCGTTTTTATCTTGACCAACTGCGCTTGTTATTAGTTCCCCGCTTGTCAGCCATTTTAAGTGTCGTGATTTTACTGATGATTGGCATATCTATTTTAAGCCAAAGTCTTAATTTAGAATCAGGGCTTTCAATTGCACTTTTCCCAATGGTTATCTTAACCATGACCATCGAACGGATGTGCATCATGTGGGATGAGCGTAGTCCGTTTGCCGCCTTTAAAGCAAGTTTTGGTAGCCTATTTGCCGCAACGCTTTGCTATGGCGCCATGAACCAGCCTGAAATTCAATATTTAGTCTTTGCCTTTCCTGAATTGGTATTGGTTATTTTATCTTT
>RGPR01000048.1 GCA_010030245.1 Gammaproteobacteria bacterium | reverse complement strand
ATTGGTTTTGAGTTAAATGGGCTGGAATAAACCATTTCCAATAAAGCTTAGCATCTGAGCTAAACCAACGCCGTTTAAAATCCTTCAACTCAATAGTCATGCCATACTGTTTAGGCGCCGCTTCGATTTGCTGACGAAGTCCTTTTTCAACTAAAAAACCAAAGCCCGGATAACATAACAAACCAGCAGTGGCTAAAATACCGATACCACCTATTATTTTTTTCATACGACCATCCATTTTATTATTATTTTTTCCATCCACAACATATTAACTGAAAAGCAAACAAAAGTTCAATCGTCTCGATTCATATTTTGACAATGCGTTTCCCTGATAAAAAATGAAAGTATGAAGGCCAATCCGGCACAGATCACCAATATGCTGAATGGTTTTTGAAAATCATTGATGCCTAGGCTTGATACATTCAAACTTCTCTCGCCTGCGATCAGATCAATCCATCGTCCTACCATCGGTTGAAGGCTTGCCCCAACAAAAATAGATGCCATGTTGGTAAATGCAATTGCAGCACCCATCACATGTTTTTTTGATAATTCTGTTGAAATGGCGTAGGCAATACCCACACCACTATTGGTTAAACCAAAGACAAAAAACAAGGTATACACGTAGGCTAAATGCTTCAATGGAAAATAAACCATCATTACAGTTAAGCATAATGTCGCCAACGCTGAAAAGATGACAAAAGGTTTGCGAACTCGTGTTCTATCAGAGAGCCAGCCAAGAAGTGGTCCGCCAAGACCCCAACCAATAAAAATAAGACCAATCGCAAAAGCAGACTCATGAGCCCCAAGACCCCAACCATATTGCAAAAAAGCAGGACCATAAGACTCACCAATCACAGCAGTCGGCCCAAATAAACAACCTGCATAAAGCGCATTAATCCAAATTTGTCGTTGGCTTAGCGCCTGTTTTAAAGCAGCTAGAATACCAATTTTTAACTTCGGTCTTGATGCTTGCATACTTTCATGATCTTGAATAAATCGATATAAAAAGTAGGCCAACACTAAAAAAAGAACTGCTAACATCATCATGGTATGGCGCCATCCCACAATATTTTCTAAAAAACGTATGGGTTCTTCTCCTGCTGCTGCACCGAGCATCCCAATGGCTTGAGTTAAACCTGCCAGCAATCCAAGCATTGCTGGTGGAAACCATGCAGTGGCGAGCCTTAACGATGAAATAAATGCAAATGCTGCACTAAAACCAATAAGCATTCTCCCACATGCAGCCATTGCTAAATGACTAGACAAACCAAAAATAAGACAGCCAAGCGCGGTCAGCACAGCCATCATACTCAGTAATCGACGTACACTAAATCGGTCGACAATAATACCAACTGGTATTTGCATCAATATATAAGGAATATAAAAACTGTAGGTCAGCAAACCAAATCCTGCTTCACTTAAACCAAAAGCAGATTGTAAACTTTGATGCATCACACCTGGCGCGACACGTGCCATATAGTCTGAAAAGTAGTAACTTGCTGCCAGGCCCCACACTAACCAGGCCATTCCTAAACTTTGATAAAAACCTTTGCGATGTTCTTTATTGTGCATCATACTCGACAACTTTAATCTCAAAAATTGGTTTCATACTATCCAGTTTCAAGAATGAATGCAATCTAATATTCCAGAAATACCAAGTTTCAAATTTCATATATATCCATTAAATCAGTTGGTTACGCGGTTTTTTACCAAAGTTCCCTAGTAAAAATCAAGATATTGTTCTATTTAACTCTTCTAGACCATATCAATATGAAAATTGTCAAGAATGTGTAAATTTTTAAATAAATTGAACCTTTAAGGCTTTTTTTCGATAAACTAAACTTATTGTGAACATATAATTTGTTTTCAAATAAAAGGATAAACTATCATGGACAAGCAAGTATTGGCTGATTTGAGATTAAAGTTGCACCTTGAATACCCAGATTTGGAAGAATGTTATGTTGATGGTTACGCTTGTAGCCTGGCAGGTCTGTCAGAAGAGACCAATCCCTACATTATAGACTCAATAGAAGGCAATTACTGGACAGATGGTTGGTGGTCTGCCTTTTATGAAGATAAACCGCTTTTTAATTTAGAAGGCCCCACCATTGAAGCCGCTCAACCTAAACCCCTTGAACATCGTTTTAGCGACTATATTGTCACCTTTTTGGAAATTTCTGGGGTCATAGCAGTGTCTGCGCTAGTAAGTTACCAATTATGGGATTTAGTAGCTTAAATTATTGCTGCAGTAAAGATTTCATTTTAACTAACATGGTCTTCAATTTTAGTATTTCTTCAGGGTTAAATTCCTTATACGAAGACATACCGGGATTGAAGGCCAATGTCACATCTTCACCTAAACCACTTAAAAGCTCAACTGCACTTAATTCGTAGATATCAATTTTAGCAAGGTGTTCCCCTGCCCAAACATGCATATATTCTTGACAACTAAAAATGGGCAATAAGACCTTGTCTTCACCTTGTAAAAACAACACCTTAGGATCATCACCACTATCCTTTTCAATCGGCAAAAAATGGCGTGCTTTTAAAAAAGCAAAATAGGCTTTACTTGCTGTTTCATGATCACCTTGATGCGTCAGTGCTTCAAGAATCGCTTGTTCCAAGGTTGAATCCATCTTCATTCTATCAATATGAAAAAAAAGCACTTTAACGCATCATTTTATTTTTAGCAAGTTTAAGACGCTCATCACCCTAAAAAAAACAGTTGCGCATATCCCCCACAGTATTCTTACAGAAAGTCTTTCAAATGAAATTCTTTAGGTTTTTTGCAAAGTTAGCTGTTATTTTTTGTTGTTGCAATCGATTTGTTTGCATTTTAAACATATAAGCTCTCTTTGAATCAATCTTGCGGGATTACATTGATAAAAATCATAAAGTTTGACATGCTTTTACGGCGCATTTGATAAATTTTGATAAATTGGCGTTGTTACTTGAGAATAAAAAAATAGATTGCATATATATTATAAGTATAAAAATAACATGTTTTATATATGACCGGAAAAGAAGTTATTAAAATTATTGAAAAAAATGGTTGGGTTTTATTAAAAATAAATGGGAGTCATCATCGTCTTGGCAAGGATGAACAAAGAACAAGCATACCAGTTCATGGAACCAGGGATTTGGGACGAGGGTTATTGTCAGCAATAGAAAAACAAACTGGAGTTATTTTAAAATTAATGTACTATTTCCAGCGCACATCGCTTATGATAAAGAAGATACTCGTTATTTTGTTGAATTTCCTGATATACCGGAGGCGATTACAGAAGGAGAAAGTCTCGAGGAAGCATATTTTAATGCTCAAGAAGTATTGACTCTTGCAATTGAGGGCCGATTAGAAGAAGGCCTTGAAGTGCCTGAACCTTCGCGATGCAGTGATGGACAACAATTAATATCACCATCTGCGCGAGCACAAGCTGCATTATTAATTAGATGGGCTAAGCGACACGGGTCTCATACAACTTCTGAATTAGCTCGTAGCTTAAATACTTCTTGGCCTGCTATTTCCAGACTTGAGGATCCTAAGCATTGGCCGAGTCTACGACAATTGGAAAAAATTGCGAATGTATTGGGTCAACAATTAATTACTGAAGACATTATTTTGCGGTGTTGGTATTGCTTTTAGCACATAAATTTGAGATCTTTGTTCTCGAGTCACATGATGAAAGCCTTTGGGCATGATGATATTCCTTATTGGTTCGCACTTGAATGGGCGACTGATAAGAATAGTGGTATGACTCTTTTGACCTAAATTTACTTTGCGCTCAACAACTTGACAGTGCAATTTAATCTCCAGGTATAAATTTATCTACTTTTAAGATCACGATAAAAGTTTTCATGCACAGCTAATGCCAATAATAAACGTT
Organism: Gammaproteobacteria bacterium; assembly: GCA_010030245.1. Classification (GTDB taxonomy): domain Bacteria; phylum Pseudomonadota; class Gammaproteobacteria; order Legionellales; family Legionellaceae; genus UBA2653. The sequence continues at coordinate 8,985 of RGPR01000048.1, read as the reverse complement.
GTGTAGCATCCCACTCATAAGCTAAAAGGAATTCTTGATGATGAATTTTAAATTTATGAACAAATACTCCGGATAAATCCCCTCGTTTTTCATTTCCAATTTGAGGGTTTTTAACAATTTCTTTAATTGCATTATTCACAATCAATTGTTGAGAAAGCGGTAACTTTTTATAAGCTTTTTTAAAAGCAGGCATTTGCTTTATATTGATATCACTCACTTTTTTCCTCAAAATTAAAAGGCTCCGCTAGTGATTTATCTTGAAGCTTTGATAACAGCACATCTTTTATAAATTCGATGGGTAAGTCAGGATTATCCAATGCGCATTTTCCTAGCTTGGCCCAATATTCAATTTGATTTGGGATAGAGCGAAATTCAGCAGCGGCAACTTTTTTTGCCTCGTCATAAATTGATTCATCAATTCTAATAGGAACACCCATCACTCACCTACAATAGTTACATTTAGCTACATTTGTAGTATAGCATCTTTAATAATTAAGGACAATTTTTTTACTTTAGTTCTTGCGATTCCAGTTTAATTTAACTTGACCAAATTCCCTGATTAAAAAAGGGTAAGCGGTTAATTAGCCACATCTAAATATTTAAAATTTTTTTTCGCGATAATCACTTTCGGTTAATAAATTGTGAGCAAGCTCATATTTCTTATGGTTCTTTTAAGTCATGGTCAGGTAAATTAAAACAATGTGAGATATCAAACACTGTGTTTGTTCAAGCAAAGCCTGCAGATGCTCAAGACTTTGGCGCTGTCTTGCAAATATCTTTGCCTAATGGCGTTCGTATTGGCGTGAGCTCTCTAAAATCTAATATGCTGATAGAGCAAGTTTTAAAATTCGTGGGTCAGTTATCATGATTAGTTGACGATTAAATTTGTCCCACAGGATAGATAGTCCAATCGCCGTATTGTTTTGGATCGTTGTAATATACTGTAAATATACAATCAATTTGTATTATTGAGTAGAACTGCTGGGGTGACCCAGTAGTTCTACTCAAACCAAATAGTCCTTTTTTATGGTGCCAATCGAAGCATACGCCAATCATCTTCATCTTTGAGATATTGTAGCCGATCATGGAATCGACCCTTTTGACCCTGCCAAAATTCCACACTTGAAGGATACACCACAAATCCGCCCCAATACGCTGGTCGCGTGAGCGGTTGTTGGGTCTGAATCATGTCATCAAGTTTTTTTTGTAGTTCTTGTTTAGATTCGATCGCTTGACTTTGCGGTGAAATAATAGCGGCGCACTGACTAGCATATGGGCGAGAATTAAAATATTCATCTGATAAATGCGCTGGTAAGCGCTTTGCTAAGCCTTTTATTCTGACTTGACGAAAAAGTTCTGGCCAATAAAAATTCAAGGCCACAGATGGGTTGTTTTGAATTGCCTGACCCTTAGCACTTTGATAGTTGGTATAAAATACAAAACCTTCATCCCAAATGCCTTTTAGTAAAACCACCCGAATGTCTGGCGTATTATCTTCGGCAACGGTTGCGACCGTCATGGCGGTTGGCTCAGTTGGGTTGATGCTGATGTAGGCATCCAGCCATAATTGAAATTGTTGAAGCGGAGAATCAAGCATCTGCGCTTCAAGCAATGGCTTGGCACTATATTCTTGACGAATATCGGCAAGCTTTTTCATTATTTCCAGCCAGTCACTTCAGCAATCGCATTACCTAGTTCTGCTGGTGAACGCACGGTTTTAACCCCGGCAAGTTCCAATGCTTTAAATTTATCAGCAGCTGTACCTTTACCACCTGCAATAATAGCGCCTGCATGTCCCATACGTTTGCCTGCAGGTGCAGTAACCCCTGCGATGTATGAAACCACTGGTTTGGTGACATGGGCTTTAATAAATTCAGCCGCTTCTTCTTCAGCAGTCCCACCAATTTCACCCACCATGATAATGGCTTCAGTTTGCGGATCATGTTCAAATAAGGCTAGAATATCAATAAAGCTGCTGCCAGGGATGGGGTCCCCACCAATACCAACACAAGTACTTTGCCCAAAACCTTTATCGGTTGTTTGTTTTACCGCTTCATAGGTTAAGGTTCCAGAACGTGAGACAATACCGACTTTACCAGGTAAATGAATGCTACCTGGCATAATACCCATTTTACAGGCACCTGGGGTAATGACACCGGGGCAATTTGGTCCAACCAATCGACTATAGGTATGCTGCGCCAGGTATTCTTTTACTTCTAGCATATCAAAAACAGGCACACCTTCAGTGATACAAACAATTAAAGGAATACCTGCATCAGCTGCTTCAAGAATCGAATCTTTACAAAACGGTGCTGGCACATAAATCATAGTAGCATCGGCGCCAGTTGCATCAACTGCTTCACGAACTGTGTTAAATACCGGTCTATCTAAATGAGTTTGACCACCTTTGCCAGGTGTGACACCACCAACTAAATTGGTGCCATAGGCAATAGCGCCTTCACTGTGGAAAGTCCCTTGTTTACCTGTGAACCCTTGACACAATACTTTAGTGGTTTTATTGATTAAAATACTCATGCTTCACCTCTTACTGCTGCAACAATCTTCTTCGCTGCTTCATCTAAACTGTTGGCGCTAATCACATTGACTGAACTTTCATTTAGAATTTTAGAGCCCAAGTCTGCATTGGTTCCTTCTAGACGAACCACCACAGGAATATTTAAGTTGATTTCTGTAACTGCCGCTAAAATACCTTCAGCAATCAAGTCACAGCGAACAATACCACCAAAAATATTGATTAAAATGCCTTTCACATTTTCATCTGCACGAATGATTTTTAGTGCTTCTGCAACGCGTTCTTTAGTTGCGCCACCACCAACGTCTAAAAAGTTAGCAGGACTGCCACCGTGTAATTGGATCACATCCATGGTGGCCATTGCAAGCCCGGCACCATTAACCATACAACCAATATCGCCATCTAATGGCACATAGTTCAATTCCCAATCATGGGCGCGATTGACTCGCTCATCTTCTTGAGAAGCATCTCGCATCGCTTTTAATTCAGGGTGACGATACAGCGCATTGTCATCTATGTTAATTTTACCATCTAGACATAAAATCTCGCCTTTGTCAGTGACAACTAAAGGATTGATTTCGAGTAAACTCAAATCACATTCTGTGAACATGCGTCCAAGATTCACCATAATTTTAGTGAAGGCTGCGATTTGCTCTACATTTAATCCCAATTTGAAACCGACTTCGCGTGCTTGAAATGGCATCACACCTAACATGGGATCAACAATAATTTTTAAAATTTTCTCAGGTGTTTCTTCGGCAACCTTTTCAATTTCCACACCGCCTTCAGTTGAAGCCATGATCACCATTTTACCGCATGATCTATCAATGACAGCACCTAGGTATAATTCACGGGCAATGGCACAGGTTTGTTCGACTAAAATGGCAGACACTGGTTGACCACTGGCATCTGTTTGATAAGTCACTAAACGTTTACCTAATAAATCTTGGCAGAACTTGACCAACTCATCATTGTTTTTCACAATTTTAACGCCGCCAGCCTTACCACGGCCGCCTGCATGTACCTGAGCTTTAGCCACCCAAGGTGCAGGTCCCAATTTGTGGGCAACCTGAACCGCATCTTCTGCAGAGAATGAGACTTCGCCAACTGAAGTTGGCAAGCCATATTGTCGAAACAATGTTTTGGCTTGGTATTCATGCAAATTCATTAATCATTTTCCTCTATTATAAATCAAGCAATAAGCGCGCAGGATCTTCTAACATATCCTTAACGGTCACTAAAAATTGTACTGATTCTTTACCATCAACCAAACGGTGATCGTAAGATAAAGCCAAATACATCATTGGGCGGATCACCACCTGGCCATGTTCAGCAACAGGTCTTTCCATGATTTTATGCATCCCCAAAATACCAGTTTGTGGTGGATTAATAATGGGGGTTGATAACATTGAACCAAAAATACCGCCGTTGGTAATGGTAAATGTGCCACCTTGCATATCTTCCAGAGCAAGTTTACCTGCCCGTGCTTTATTCGCATAATCTTGGATTTGTAGTTCAATTTGAGCAAGTGATAAGGTATCTGCATCACGTATCACAGGAACCACCAGTCCTCTTTCTGTTGATACAGCAATACCCACATCAAAGTAACCATGATAGACAGTATCATTGCCATCAATAGAGGCATTGACTGAAGGATATTGTTTGAGTGCAGCCACAACAGCCTTGGTAAAAAAGGACATGAATCCAAGTTTAATGCCATGCTTTTTAACAAACGCGTCTTGATGTTGTTGACGTATATTCATGACCGCTTGTAAATTCACTTCGTTAAAAGTTGTGAGCATTGCGGTTTCATTTTTAACTTGAACCAAGCGTTCTGCAATTTTGCTACGCAAGCGCGTCATCGGCACCCGTTTTTCTTCACGAGGGCCTGCAGAAGTCACTAAAGCTGGTTTAGGTGCACTAGGCTGAGTTGAAACAAAATCTCGTACATCGGCAGCGCTCACCCGACCATCTTTTGCCAGTTGAGCTAAATCTGTGTTGCTCACTTCATGCTCTGCAGCAAGACGGCGAACCGCAGGACCTTGGGCATCACTCTTCGCTTGAGTTTTCTGTTCAGCTTCAGCCTTGACTGCAGGCGCAGGGCCCTCTTCAAGTTTAGCTAGCAATTCACCTGCTTTCACCACTGAACCTTCTGGGAGCAACAGTTCAGTTAGAATGCCATCTGCAGGGGATGGTACTTCTAAAACCACTTTATCAGTTTCTAAATCGAGTAAATTTTCATCACGCTTGACAAAATCACCCACTTTTTTATGCCAGCTGGCAATGCTCGCATCAGCAACTGACTCTGGTAATGCAGGAACTTTAACTTCTATTGACATGTCTATACCTTATGATTAATTCATTTCTGATTCTGTAATGCAAATGCTGCTGCAATAAATTCAGCCTGTTCTTTAGCATGCAGGTATGGGCTACCTACTGCCGGTGCTGCAGCAAAAGCACGCCCTGCGTAAGTCAAAGTCTGTGATGGTTTAAGACAAGCCAACATATGATGCTGTGAGGTAAACCATGCGCCTTGATTTTGCGGCTCCTCTTGACACCAGACCAACTCCTTGAGATTGGGATACTGAGCCAGAATTGCTTTCAATTCGTCTTCAGGAAATGGATACAATTGCTCAATACGCACAATTGCTGTATGATGAATCTGGTATTCTTCGCGCGCTTGCAGCAAATCATAATACACTTTACCACAACACAAGATCATTTTTTCGATGTTTGATTTGTTGCTTAACTGTTGTTCATCTATCACATTCAGCCACTTACCATTAACCAAATCATTGACACTTGAAACTGCCATTTTATGCCGTAACAAGCTTTTGGGAGTCATCACAATCAATGGCTTACGATATGGACGTATCATTTGACGGCGCAAGAGGTGGAAGATTTGTGCCGGAGTGCTTGGCACACATACTTGAATATTTTGTTGCGCACACAGCTGCATAAAGCGTTCTAATCTTGCCGATGAATGCTCAGGACCTTGACCTTCATAACCGTGGGGTAAAAGCATCACTAGACCACAAAGTCGACCCCATTTCTGCTCACCAGAACTGATAAATTGGTCAATGACAACCTGAGCACCATTGGCAAAGTCACCAAATTGCGCTTCCCAAATCACTAATGCATCAGGCTCAGATGCCGCATAACCGTACTCAAATGCAAGGACTGCTTCTTCTGACAAGACAGAATCAATAACGTTAAATGGACGCTCTTCGCTGACTTGAAACTGTTGGAGTGGCATATAGGTTTGAGCTGTTTTTTGATCATGCCAAACGGCGTGGCGATGAGAAAATGTGCCCCGACCGCTGTCCTGTCCAGATATGCGAATTTCATAACCATCTTTCAATATACTTGCAAATGCTAGGGTTTCTGCACAACCCCAGTTCATTGGCATGTCTGCTTCAATCATTGCTCGGCGATCAGTTATTGTTTTCTGCACCACTGAATGTAGGTTAAAACCTTCTGGAACATGGTTAAGTTTTGTCGATAATTCAAGTAATAATGCTTGACTTACCCCTGTTTTTGCAGGACAGGTCCAATCCACGCCGAGATATTGATTCCAACGTAGCGCGCGCTCTGGGTGTTTGCTTTGACTCAAAGCAACCAGAGGTTTCCCTTCATCCATACTTTGTCGGTAAGCATCCACTTCAGCTTGATACCAGTCATCGGTGATCATACCCTTGGCTATCAGGGTCCTGGCATAAAGCTCACGCAGCACTGGACGCTGTTTGATATTTTGGTACATTAATGGTTGAGTGAGCATAGCCTCATCTGCTTCATTATGTCCCTGACGACGATAGCAAACCAAATCGATGACAACATCACGCTTAAACTGACGACGATAATCAAAAGCTAATTTTGCGGCGAAGATCACAGCTTCTGGATCATCCCCATTCACATGAAGCACAGGTGCTTGCACCATTTTAGCAATATCCGTGCAATAATCTGAGGAGCGGGCATCATCAGCTCTATTGGTGGTAAAGCCCACCTGGTTATTGATGACAATGTGGATGGTACCACCAGTTGAATAGCCACGGGCTTGAGAAAAGTTAAAGGTCTCCATCACGACCCCTTGGCCAGTGAAGGCAGAATCTCCGTGGATAGCCACTGGGAGTACCGATGATTTTTCAATCAAATCGTGATTGCGGCATAAACGGGCACGCACAGCACCTTCCACCACCGGTGAAATGATTTCTAAATGTGATGGATTAAAGGCAAGTACTGCATGAATCGAATCATTATTCGCATATGCCAAATCAGCAGAAAAACCAAGGTGATATTTCACATCCCCTGTTCTCTCGCTATTCATTTTACCAGCAAACTCTTCAAATAAAACACTTGGTGCTTTACCAAAAACATTGACCAGCACGTTCAAGCGTCCACGATGCGCCATACCAACAATGACTTCTTCAACTTGGTGTTTAGCGCAGCGAGTGAATATATCCTTCAACATGGGAATTAAGGCATCACCACCTTCTAGTGAAAATCGTTTTTGGCCAACAAAACGGGTATGAAGATAACGCTCAAAACCATCAGCTGCAATCAATTCTTTTAAAAGATGTTTTTGTTCTTCACTGGTGAAATTTAGTCTGCCTTGCGCAGTTTCAAAATGATTTTGCCACCAATTTTTTTCTTGCTCATTGGTGATATGCATATATTCAAGACCAATCGATCCGCAATATGTTTTTTGTAACAAGGGATAGAGTTCGCTAAGTTTAAGCGGTTGTTTTGCCAAAGAATCACTGACAAAGAAATTCTCTTGATCTTTTTCAATCGATAGTCCATGTTGTTCAGGACGAAGGCCTTTCACTTGATGATAAGGCTTATCATCTAATGGATTCGTCTTGGCCATCAGATGCCCATAGGCCCTAAAATTATGGATTAAGTCGGTAACCTCAGCTTGTTTCAGGCTTCCTTGTTGAGCTGGCGCTTGAAAACACATTTGACCCTTTTGCATGGCCAGTTGTCGAAAGTATTCAACGACTTCACGGGTACTTTCGCTAGGTGTTTCACCTTTACTCAAACCTTCAAAAATTTTGCGCCAATCTGCAGGCACACTTTGCGGATCGTGTTGATAATCATCAAATAATGAATCCACATAAGCCATATTACCACCGGATAAGTGGCTTGAGGCATTTAAATCTTGCATACTACTCATTTTATTAAGCTCCAATCATCAGCTTTGTTTGTCTAGCATTTTCTTACGAATTTCACCAATTGCGGCGGTAGGATTTAAGCCTTTTGGACAAACACTGGCACAATTCATGATACTGCGACAACGAAAAACACTGAATGGGTCTTGTAATTTTTGTAAACGTTTATCTGTTGCAGTATCTCGGCTATCAGCGAGGAAGCGCCAAGCTTGTAATAAACCAGCAGGACCTACGAATTTATCTGGATTCCACCAAAAAGAAGGACAGGAACTGGTGCAGCAAGCGCATAAAATACATTCATACAGACCATCTAATTCTTGACGTTCTTCAGGTGATTGCAAACGCTCAGTTGCAGGTGCCGGGGTGTCATTTTGTAAGTAGGGTTCAATACGCTCATATTGTTGATAAAATTGCGTCATATCGACTACTAAATCACGAATAACAGGAAATCCTGGTAATGGCCTGATCACAATCGTTTCACTTGCAAGACTGGATAGTGCCTTAATACAAGCTAGACCATTGCTGCCATTGATATTCATGCCATCAGAACCGCATACGCCCTCTCGACATGAACGTCTAAAACTTAGTGTGGCATCTTGTTCTGCTTTTAGACGCTCAAGCAAGGTTAAAATTTTCGGATCAGAACCTTTGTCTATTTCAATGGCAAAATCCTGCATGTAAGGTTTTTTATCTACTTCAGGATTAAATCGATATACCGATATGTTAATGCGTTGATGTTCTGGCATTTTTGCATTCCTCTTAATACACGCGTTCTTTGGGTTCAAACGGATCGATAAATTTTGGGCTCATGTTGACTGGACGATGATCAGTGGAATCATCTGCGGCAAAATATAGGGTATGTTTAATCCAATTTTCATCATCACGCTTTGGAAAATCTTCACGGCTATGGGCCCCACGACTTTCTGTTCGAGTCAAAGCACATACTGCTGTTGCATACGCTGTCGCCATTAAATTATCAAGCTCTAGGGCTGCAATCATTTCAGTATTAAATATTTTAGATTTATCTTGTAAATGGGCACAAGCCAGACGATCACGCAATTTCGCCAAGCGCTTTAAGCCCTCAGTCATCACATCCCCACTTCTGAAAACACCGAAATCGTTTTGCATAATGTCTTGCATTTCAGCACGAAGTTGTGAAATAGAATCACCGTCTTTTGAATCATACCAACGACGATATCGAGACATCGCTACATCAATGTTTTCATCTGAAGCATAAGATAATTCAGGCAACTCATTTGCTAAAAATTGTGCTTCAACATGTAA
>RGPR01000047.1 GCA_010030245.1 Gammaproteobacteria bacterium | reverse complement strand
CAGTAATAAGCCATGGATTATCAATTCCTAACGCCTTACTAAATATTTCTCGCATGTCCACAATACATCTTCCCTTAGTTCAAATAACCAGGGATTTTCAACTAATTGAACATCAATGAACAGTGTCTACCGACTCTAAATTCAAAAGAGCCTTTATTTTCACCTAGCCAGATGGAATAACTGATTTTTAGGTAATTTTCATTGATGAATATACAGAATACGGTGCAATGCTTTTTTTTTAAGATTTGCGAATAAAATTTATGCTTAATGCTTTGCTTTGTATGTTAGATTTAAAACTCCATCTGCCCACCCCTCCGGATCTCAAAGAAGAACTTAAACTCATCGATAGAAAAAAAGATAGATTATATATCTATCGAATGAGTTTGGCAGATAATCCTTTCACAGAGGATTCTCTTGCGCAGATAACCAAGTCAATGTCAGTGCTTATTGGCTCCGAAACAAACCTTAGCCCATATGCTCTCTATATTGTTTGGGGCAGATCATTGTATGTATGCAATTTAACTAAAGAAAAAAATGTGCTCAAATTAACGAAGGCCACTCAAATTTATCTTGAACCGCTTACTAGGCCTGAGTTTCTAGAATATTGCTATCAACTAACGTTTAATATGCTTGAAGAATTTCCACTCCAATGGCGTGAAAAACTATCATTATCTCACGTCCACGAGGCCCATCCCTATAACGAGAAAGTTAAAAGATTAGTCGCTAAACTTTATACGATCGAACACTATTTAATTCGTTCATATGGTATAGAACAATATTTTACCAAACATGATATTCAACATTTCATGTTTGGTGTGGCTGAGTCCTCATCACCGGGAAACTCCCCTAAAAGAGCAGCTCGAACGCCCTCTCCCTTCATGGATACTCCCCCCCCTCAAGCACATGAAGCTCAATTTAGAGTCGACCCTTGTATATCTAAACTGCATGGCCTACCAGATAGTGTAAATTTAAAACAAGCCGAACCTGTTAGCCCACATGTGTTCTTTATACATTTTTGGGAAATCAATCATCACACCATGAAAATATATGAATTTATTCAATCGCAACGAATTTATCCAGTTCTTCTTGAAAAATATGCGCTTGAATTTAGAAAACTTTTCCTCCGTCGAGCAGCTGCTAAGGATTTGAGTCATGACGCTGCTGCAGCACAGGCATTATTTGAATTAGGCATTGATGCCTGCTCAATTTCTTTAGACCGACAATTTTTGCCTATCTGTAACGCATCAGCTCACGTATTATCGTTAGATGCGTCACATCGCTCAAGCTTTAGAGAACTTTCAGAAAATGATGATTTATTATTTGAAATTTTAAATAAATTTTCGCTGACAGATATGTGGGAACATATTCAACGTTTCTCATTGAAAGAATGTGAGATGCTGTTAAAAGCCCATCCATCTTCAGAAGCTGCCGCAAAGTTATATTATGCTTTGGTTTGTCAGCGACAATTAGATCTATCATTGCAAGATTTTAGTTTCGATAATCAATTGAAGTCACATACCGATCGTATGATTCTCACAACTGCTGGAGTCATTCACGGGCTGAACTTTATCAAACAGATATTCCAATTCAATGGTATTGATCATTGTCATTACAGAAATCTCAAAGGGATTAATATCAGAGACCTGCTCGTCCCTCCAGGCATTAAGCTTGCAGCTATTGAAGTGGCCTGGGGTACTTTGGATGCATGCATGAAAAACCCTGTTCAACCATATATATTATGCTCAGAAGAACTAACTGAGTTTTATGCCTGTAAACTGGAGCATACAACTACACTTGTTTTAGATGGACACGGTGGCATAGAAGATATTCGGATTGGCACGAGTTCTGTTTCTTCAACAAAATTATGTCATCTGACTAAAAAAATATTAGCAGCAGATGTATCTGGACACATTAAGCACCTGATTCTGCAAAGCTGCTTTATAGGTCAATTTAATCCTCCAAAGACCCCGCATTATATAAAAAATATAGCCAAGGCCTCAGGCAAACAAAAAATAATCATTGTGGATAAACCAGTTCAGCTTACGAAGAAAGGTCAAGCTAGCGTGGAATTTTGTGACTTTTTTAAAAAAGAAGACAAGGAGAACGCTCCCATTCACCTTGCTAAGGCAATCATTGATGCCATCTTTCAAGCAAATAGACAAGTTTGGATGGCATTCACCTTTAGCCCTGCACTCATCAATCCTTCAAGTATATTAGGCAATGGAAATCTTGGGGTTAGCCCACAAGCTCAAGCTGAGCGGAGCTCTAGTCCACAAGAATGGTGTGCTAAAATACCAGATGAATGCTTCACGTTCAAATCTGTTACACTTATTTGGAACCCAGATCACCCCAAGCTTCAACGCTCACTTTTACGTGATGAGGCAAATCCATCCACCTATTCCTTATACTCAAAAGAGGATAGACTATGGACAAAACGCCATTCATCCGCAGATGACCAATATGAATTTGATACGAAATATGGTTTGATAATTCGGCCTTAAATTCATCTCAAAGTTAAGATATAATGATAATCATGTGCATCATGTGCATGATTATTTAGGCCCTATGATTGGGCATCACATTTTCTTCAACCAGTGTGTTTCCGGACTAATGTGATCACTTGCCTCGGAAGCCTTAATAATCGTTACACTTTTAAGGCAATTGACTTTCATATACCAGGGCAAATCCGCAGTTTGAACAATAGCCCATGCCGGTGGCATGCACCATTGTTGAGAATCAGAACCAATATTATATTGTGAAACAGCAACACCGGATGGATAAGGATAGGTTAAGGCTGGTGATGCTGTTAAACGAATAGGAAAATCTTTAATCTTCTCATATATTCTGCCCGCCAAAGAATTTTCTGCATAAGGAGACTCTCCTGCCTGACTCAAGTATACCGCTCGATTTCGAAATAATGACATGTCTAATTGCTTAAAATCATCAATGACCCTATCTTTAAAAATAAAATGCGCTTCATCATAATCACTTGCCAACTGATCTCGTGTACGTAATTTACCGGAATGGCAACCTAGTAAACGAATACTGCCAATTTTACCCGGAAATTCATCCATCAAAGCTTTGATATCTTCACTAATTTCTATCGCATTTTTCTGGGTCCAAATCCCATAGTTAATGGCATGATCATGCGCCCAATGTCCATCAATAATTAATGTGGTATTTGTATCACAATATGCTAAGGCCATACGTAATGAGGCCATGTTACAAACAAAAAAAACCTGATTATCTGCCGCATTTTTTCTAGGCGATACATGTAAGCCAGCAGCAATTTCAGGGTCCTTTAAATACTGAGGATGTACTAAATGAATTCTCTTGATATTTAATGGCATCGGCGCAGAAACTGGGATTAGTGGATTTGCAATCCCAAGCTTAAGTAAATGTTTTTGAAATTTAAAAAAAATCACCGCCTGACGCAAACCAAGATGTCGTTCAACTTGCATGGTTAATCCGAGCACATTCAAAAATAACATTTGCTGGTAAAAACTGGCTTTTTGAACAAAAAAAGCATTTAGCTTACCATTATGCTCTAATGAATAAAAAGAAACAGCCGGAATTTGAGGCTGCCATTCAGATGAAACTGGATTTAAAACCCACTGTGCTTGTGGACAAGGCAAAACGAGTAATAATGATAAAATCTCTTCTATCGAGGTTTCGGTGGTCAGGCCTAGCAGACGACACATGAAGAATTCATAAGTCTCAGAACTTCGTTGTTTATCTTTTCGGGTTGTAAGAGTGAGTGGCATAAAGAACCTCATAAACAACAATCGAAGACGCCAACTTAATCTCCTAACACCACCCATACAGGCGCATGATCAGAAGGACGCTCATGACGTCTTGCCTCAATATCAATACCTGAGGCTTGACAACCTGAAGATAGCGCATCACTAATTAAAACATGATCAATTCGCAAGCCCATCCCACGACGAAAAGCTGCGGCACGATAATCCCACCAAGAATAAAGCTCTGCATCAGGATGGTGTTGGCGAATTGCATCAACCATGCCAAGCCTTAATAATTGATGAAATTGCAAACGTTCAGCATCACTAACAAGGACTGAATCTTGCCAAAGTTTAGGATCATGAACATCGTTATCATTTGGCGCAATATTAAAATCACCCAACACCACGCAATCATGATGTGTTTTTAATTGCTTATCGACAAAAGCATTCATATGCTCTAACCACTCAAGCTTATACTGATATTTATTTGAATCCAAAGACTGTCCATTGGGTACATAGAAATTAATGATTCGTATCCCATTTACTGTAGCCGCTAAAATTCGCTTTTGTTCATCCATAAAATCTGGAAATCTTGTTTCAACATTGGTTTGAGGCGTTCGACTAATGATGGCAACGCCATTATAGGTTTTTTGACCACTAAAACTCACCTCATAACCTAAGTTTGAAAATACTTCCTTAGGAAAAGCAGCATCTTCCATTTTGGTTTCTTGAAGCGCCAAGATATCAGTTTGGCTTTCTTCAAGCCAATCCAAAACTTGTTCTAAGCGTACTTTTAAAGAATTGACATTCCACGAAGCAATTTTAAGCATAGTCTAAATTCTCATAATCTATGACCACTGGTGCATGATCAGAAAAAAAAGGCTCTTTAATGATCTCAACCCGAGACACTTTATCTTTCAAACATGGTGAAATCACATGATAGTCGATCCGCCAACCCACATTTTTTTCACGCGCGCGCGTACGCATCGACCACCATGAATATTGATCGAGTTCTTGATTGATTGCACGAAACGCATCAACATAAGTCAAATCATTGAATACTGTATCTAGCCACGCGCGTTCCTCAGGTAAAAATCCAGATGTTTTTTGATTGGTTTTCCAATTTTTAAGATCGCGTGTTTGATGAGCAATATTCCAATCCCCACAAATTATGATAGGTTTATTGGCTTGTTTTTGATGCTCTAGATATTGATAAAATTGCGCTAAAAATGTCATTTTGACATCTTGCCGACCTTCTCCAGAACTACCAGATGGCATATAAACAGACACGACGGAAAAATGAGGATAATCAAATTGTAAAAATCGGCCCTCACTATCACTTTCATGAAACCCTAAACGATTTTGAATGGCATGAGGTTGCTGTTTGGCAAAGATAGCCACACCACTATAACCTCTTTTTTCAGCATCTTCATAAACAACATGATAGCCAGCAGGTGAAATATCTGAGAGATCTTGACACTCTGCCGCTTTAATTTTGGTTTCCTGCACACAGATAATATCAGGATTATTAAGCTTTACCCAGTCAAAAAAACCCTTGCGCACCGCAGAGCGTATGCCATTGGCATTAAACGAAACAATACGCATGGATTATTCCTTTTTCGCAAATTTTGCCAGCCTTTGACCTAGTGCAATGGCAAGTTTTTTCTCATCTTCAGTAATAGGAAGGCTATCATCGATGCCTGCGACATGGCTTGCGCCATAGGGCGTACCACCACTTGAGGTCGATGACAGCGCCTCTTCTGAATAAGGTAGGCCAATAATGCACATACCATGATGCAATAATGGTAAGATCATGGATAATAAGGTTGACTCCTGTCCACCATGCATCGAGCCGGTAGAAGTAAACACTGCCGCAGGCTTATCAATCAATGCACCCTCTAACCAGAGTGCTGCACTAGAATCTAGAAAATATTTTAACGGGGCCGCCATATTGCCAAATCGCGTTGGACTGCCTAAAGCAAGGCCTGCACAGTCGCGAAGATCTTCAAGTGTTGCATAAGGTGCACCCTCGTCAGGAACTTGGGCTGCCACTGTTTCACATACTGTTGACACCGATGGTACGCTGCGAATTCGGGCTTCGAAGCCCATAGACTCAACACCTCTTGCAACCAAATTTGCTAGCTTGGCAACTGAGCCTTTACGCGAATAATACAATACTAAGATATAAGGTTTTTGCATCATAATATGTATCTTGATAAGTCTTCATCAGCAACCAATGCACCGAGGTGGGCATTAACATATGCAGCATCAATGAGTAATTCCTCGCCTGGTTTTTCAGTTGCGGCAAATGAAATGGACTCTAATAGACGTTCCATCACCGTATACAGTCTTCTTGCCCCAATATTTTCTGTGCGCTCATTGACTTCCCAAGCCACCTCTGCAATACGACGAATACCAGAGTCATCAAAGCGCATGCTTAAGCCCTCGGTAGCCATTAATGCAATGTATTGCTCACAAAGCGAAGCTTGTCTATCACTTAAAATTTTAATAAAATCATCAGTGGTCAAGGCCCCCAATTCAACTCGAATAGGCAGACGTCCTTGAAGTTCTGCGACCAAATCAGAAGGCTTAGCCATATGAAACGCGCCTGAAGCAATAAATAGAATAAAGTCAGTGGATACTTGACCATATTTGGTGCTAACAGTTGTCCCTTCAACTAAAGGTAAGAGATCTCGTTGCACACCTTCACGAGAGACATCGCCACCATACTCAGAGCGCTTGGCAATTTTATCGATTTCATCAATAAAAACAATGCCATTTTGCTCCACTCGCTCAATCGCCCTCATTTTTAGGTCTTCTTCATTAATCAGCTTTTGTGCTTCTTCTTCAACTAAAAGCTTCATCGCTTTTTTAATCACAAGCTTACGTGTTTTGGTTTTATTGCTACCTAATTGCTGAAAAAGTGATGTTAATTGGTTGGTCATGTCTTCCATACCTGGAGGTGCCATGATTTCAACACCAACAGCCATCGATTGTAATTCAACATCAATCTCTTGTTCATCCAACTTGCCTTCACGTAATTGTTTACGGAAGGATTGACGGGCTGCATTTTCTTTTTCTTCAGCAGAAGCACCGCGTACAGGCGGTAATAAAATATCAAGAACACGTTCTTCAGCAGCATCTTCAGCGCGGGTTTGAACACGCTTGATTGCGATGTCTCTTTCTAACTTAATCGCAATATCCATTAAATCACGAATGATGGAATCAACATCACGACCAACATAGCCGACTTCGGTAAATTTTGTCGCTTCAACTTTAATAAAGGGTGCATCCGCAAGTTTTGCCAGTCGTCTTGCAATTTCTGTTTTACCAACACCTGTGGGGCCAATCATTAAAATATTTTTTGGCATGATTTCATTACGCAGTGCATCATCTTTAATCTGCATGCGGCGCCAGCGATTTCTTAAGGCAATCGCGACAGCTCGCTTGGCATCATGTTGTCCTATAATATGTTTATCTAATTCGGCCACGATTTCCCGTGGTGTCATCACAGTTATGGTTTCACTTAGCATCTTGATAATCCAATTGTTCTAGGGTGAGGTGGTGGTTACTGTAAATACAAATATCTGCAGCTAGATTAAGGCTTTTTTCAACAATGTCTTTGGCACTTAATTGGCTATTTTCAACCATGGCACGAGCTGCTGCTAATGCATATGACCCACCTGAGCCTATGGCAATAATGCCATGTTCGGGTTCAATGACATCACCATTGCCGGTAATAATTAATGAAGCATCGGCATCGGCAACCGCAAGTAACGCTTCCAAGCGTCTGAGCATTTTATCTGAACGCCAGTCTTTGGCCATTTCAACAGCCGCACGAACTAAATGTCCTTGATGTTTTTCTAACTTTTGCTCAAAGCGCTCAAATAGTGTAAACGCATCAGCAGTCCCACCAGCAAAACCGGCAATGACTTGGTCCTTATAAAGGCGTCGTACCTTACGCGCATTCCCCTTCATTACGGTATGACCCATGGTCACCTGGCCATCACCACCAATTACGACCTGATTGTTTCTTCTAACAGAAAGAATGGTTGTGCCTCTAAATTGCTCCACCGGCAACCCCTTAATATTTAAAAAATCTAAGTTTGACTAAACGACTGTCTAGTCCCATCTCATTCACAATATGTGGTCACATTATAGTTTTTCAAGTGCATCATTTTAAAAAAGATTTGCCAAAATCAAGTGCCGGTAATGAATAAAAGCTTGCAATACTTTGTCCAACATCGGCAAAGGATTCAAGACGTCCAAGTGATCGGCTTTCAAGTTCTGGTCCAAACATGATAACAGGAATGTATTCACGAGTATGATCAGAGCCTGGAATACTTGGATCACAGCCATGATCAGCAACAATAAACACCCTATCTTCTGGCTTGAGCATGTTTTCAAGCATCGGTAGCTGTGCATCAAATTGTTCAAGTGCATGTGCATACCCGAGCACATCACGTCGATGCCCATATTTGGAATCAAAATCAACAAAATTAGTGAAAATCAAACTACCATCAGCTGCATTCGCCATTGCATCTAGGGTTTTATTGAATAAATCGCTGTTATTTTCACCCTGAATGCTTTGTGTAATCCCCATATTGGCGAAAATATCAGCAATTTTGCCAATGCCAATCACCTCGTGGCCAGCAATTTTCATACTGTCTAAAAGCGTTGGCGCATGAGGTGGCGTGGTATAATCTTTACGATTTGCCGTGCGTACATATGCACCTTGGCTCCCAACAAATGGGCGGGCAATGACCCGGCCTACATGGTATTTATCAACAATTTTTCGTGCGATTTGACAGATTTCATACAATCGATTTAAACCAAAGGTTTCTTCATGCGCTGCAATTTGAAAGACACTATCAGCGGATGTATAGACAATGGGAAAGCCTGTTGCTTGATGCTGTTGTCCCCATTCTTCAATGATTTGGGTACCTGATGCATGGCAGTTCCCTAAAACGCCTTTAAGTCCCGTGGCATCCAAAAATTCTTCAATTAATACTTGCGGAAAACAATTGGGGGTTTGCGGAAAGAATCCCCAATCAAATAGCACCGGCAGCCCCATTAATTCCCAATGACCACTTGGCGTATCTTTACCAAAACTTCGCTCTTGAGCATAGCCATACCATGACTTGGGCGAGAAATCGAATGCTTGGCCAACACCACTACTTGCTTGTAAGGCGTGCAGCAATCCCAGCCTGGTTAAATTGGGGATCTTGGTATTAGGAACAGCTTTTAAAATATTACCTAAAGTATTGCATCCTTCATCACCATATTTAGCCGCATCCGCTGCAGCGCCAATTCCCAAAGAATCCATCATTAATATACAAACACGAGCTTTTTTCATTTTTTCGACATCCTAGGCAACAACATCAGTTTTGTCTTGCATTTTACTTACTAAAAAATACGCCACAGCAAGGCCGAGGGGTAAAATAATTGCAGCAATTTGAAAGCTATGGAGGGAATATTGCGCAATACCATCTTCGTAAACAGGTCGTTCCACATGGGTTAAGATATAACTAAAGAGATTCTGATAGATCACATAGCCACCCTGGGTTAATACCGATATCACACTAACTGCCATCGCAGTAATCTGTGGGGAGCAGGATTCAGCAACTAAGGCATAACTGATGACTTGAGCTGCAGTAATTAAGCCCAATAAAAAAAACATCAGCCCCATCATCCATTCATTCAAGGGGGCATACATGATGGATAACATTATCCAAAGTGACAATAAAGCAGATAGTTTCATTGGCAACACACGGCGGCCAATTTTATCAGAAATCCAACCTAATAATGGCCCACCAATGATTGAACCTAGAAACAACATGGCATTAATTTTAGAAGCCTGTATTTTTGAAATATCCAAACGTTGAATCAAATATAATATACCCATCATGGCACCGAATACAGCCACCACCATATTCATCAAACTGGTATACCAAGCCGCACGTAAAATGTTTGAATTGGTATAAATACGTTTTAGAGTTGGCAATAGTGGCGCTTTATGTTGAACTTGGTGGGTATGATGTGGTTCTGTTTCCCGAATACCAATGAGCATGACTCCCCAGAGAAATACCCCAAACCAAGCCACCCATTCGACTGACTGACGCCAACCGATCACTTCAACCAATTGAGATAGTGGATATTGAGATAAAATGCCACCACTCATGGCAAATGTCACAATGATACCTGTTATCATGGCCATACGATTGACAGGAAACCATCGTGAAGCGACCCTAATTGGCCCTAGAAAACAAAACGCACTACCGATTCCTGTCATAAAACGACAAAGTAACGCCATCGCAAAGGAGTGAGTATGGGCGAAAATAAAAGTACTCACCACACATACAAACATCGCTAGCAACAAGGTTCTTTTGGGAGAAAAATGATCTAATACATAGCCAGCAACAAAGAGAAACAAAACATTGGATACATAATAAATGCTGGATAAATACGTCATCTTATCAGCAGCAATTTTGAAATCATACATGAGATTATCGGCAATTGAAGAAAACATATTACCCTGAATAAACTCATAAAAGAAAAACAATGAGGCCGCAAAACACACTAAATATGGCAAAATTTGCCTCTGAGCCTTTGGTTTTTCACCACGGTGACAGATAGCCTGCATACTCAATACTCTCCTACTGATTCTTGCAAAAAGTTTCTCTTAGAATAAACATCGACAACAACGCCAAAATAATACTGCAGGGAAAAAGCTTCATCGCAAATTGATAATCACTTAACCCTGGAGCCAGTTCTAGGCCATGCCGCCAATCTAATAAATATCCAAACAACATTTGAGCCAACATACCACCCGTCATGATGATCATTGAAGCAATGGAGCACGCTCTGCCTGCATATTCAGGCGAATTACTCTCAGCAATCATTGGGTAACTTAAAACTTGCGTTGATGTCACGCAACCCAATCCAAAAAATATCAAAGCCAGCATGCTCTGGCTTAAATTAAAACCAGCCATACACAAAGGCAAGCTTAAAAGAAGTGCGGTTATCGCTCCAACCCACATGATTGGCTTTCTAAGCCCCATTCGATCAGATAACCACCCTGCTAACGGACAACCAATCATACTACCTAAAAAGATCATGCTGACCACATTACTTGCTTGGTAAACTGTTAGTTGATGTACTATTTTCAGATACTGCATGCCCCACAGTGCACACAAGACCATCATCGGCAAGTTCAGACAGGCAGTATACAGTCCTGCAAAAATATTTTGGGAAGTTAAAATTTTTTGAAAAGTCTGCCAAATACCAATCCCGCTGATATTAGTATTGGTAAATTCAGTGGCACGGTGTTGAGGATAATCTATCAAAAATAAAAAAATTAAACCCCAAACTAACAGGCCAAAGAACATATTACCAAGCATCAAAGCTTCCCAAGATAAATGTCCTAATAACCACACCAGTGGCGTATGAGAAAACATCCCCCCTAAGAAAGCCATATTGACCAACGTACCCATGGCAAAAGCTTGTTTATAAGCGGGAAACCAACGACTCACCAAAACAACCAATGAAACAAAGCAAAATGCATTACCAATGCCAGTCAGAAGCCGTGACATAAAGGCCAAAACAAAAGTATGACTAAATCCAAAGATGCAAACACCGATAATGGCGACGCCTAAACTTATCAAAATTACTTTTCGAGGACCAAATTTATCCAATAAAACACCAGCAGGGAGTAAAAATATCACATTTCCCCAAAGAAAAGAGCTGCCTAACAAGCTTAACTGCGAAGCACTTAAATGAAATTGCGCTGTTAAAAATTGATTCAGCGCATCAAAACTATTTAGCTGAATAAATTCATAAAGAAAAAATAAAGATGCAATAAAACAAACAAACCATGCCTTTCTCAAAGAATTGACGTATTTGGCTTCCCCAAAATATTCAGTGGATGACATCCTTTATTCCATAATGCAAAACAATTGGTGAGGCAGTATAACAAAAAAAATAAATATTAAAAAGGCACTAAAAACATCTTGTTTAAAATGTCGCTTTGGGTGCGCTCATATCACTGTTTGACCCTTGGCCCACTCTATTAACAGGCCATATTTTTAACCCCTGCATCGTAATCTGATTTGCCAGAATCATCGAGCGGAAAATGCTAATCATGGCACTCTAAGCTAGAAGTTGACCTCAAATGGTGACACCAGTATTGTGCCATGTTAAGTTGAAGGTATGATTCATTTATAAAACCGCTCAATGAAAATAAGAAACATGCTGAACTTTTTGAACAAGAAACGTATCACAGGTATTGAAAGACTCGATAATCCTTTACTCAACAAAAGCACAGCATTTAATCATGATGAACGTCTTCAGTATAAGCTTTTTGGTTTATTGCCTGCCAATATTGAGACCTTAGAAGAACAATTATTTCGAACCAAAGAAGCATTTGATAATCAAGCGAGCAATATTCAAAAACATATTTATCTGCGCGCCTTACAAGATAGAAACGAAACTTTATTTTACCGTTTCTTGCTTTCTCATATGGTAGAAATGCTTCCCTTAATCTATACACCCACTGTGGGACAAGCCTGCCAAGAATTTAGTCGAATTTATCGAAAATCACGAGGCATTTTTTTAAGTTTTCCTGAAAAAGAATTTATTCCCGCCATTCTCAAAAATATCAGCAATAAAAATGAGATTAAAGTTATTGTCATCACGGATGGGGAGCGCATTTTAGGTCTTGGCGATCAAGGCGTTGGTGGCTTAGGCATATCAATAGGTAAGCTTTCGCTCTATTCACTTTGCGCCGGTATTCACCCCAAGCATACCTTACCTATTGTGCTTGATGTTGGCACCAATAACCAAGAACGCCTCCAAGCCAAAGATTACCTCGGTTGGCGCCATGAACGCATATCTGGAGAGGCCTATTTAAATTTTGTTGATTTTTGTATTCAAGAAATTAAAAAAAATTTCCCCAAAGTGCTGTTACAATTCGAAGATTTTGCCCAACAAAACGCCAATAATCTGCTGCAAATCTATCAAGATCAATTATGTTGCTTCAATGACGATATTCAAGGGACAGCCTCAATTGCAAGCGCAACAATCTTGGCTGCTATAAACAAAATAAATAAACCATTAACCGATCAAAAGATAGTTATCTTTGGCGCCGGTTCAGCAGGATGTGGCATTGCACGAATGCTTGTCGATATCTTTATTGCAAAAGGGATACCTGAAAAACAAGCCTACCAACAAATTTACATGATTGATAA
>RGPR01000046.1 GCA_010030245.1 Gammaproteobacteria bacterium | reverse complement strand
ATAATGGCTCACCGCCAAATCTTAAACTTATACATGAGGGGTGTAATTACAATTATCGTTGTCAGTTCGCAACCGATGAATGCAAATCACCTCTGAGTACTTCTAAAGTTGATACCGACCACATTGTAAGATGCCATAAGTTTGGAAAATTAGATGCCTAAATTACTAGAGGTCACCAATTTAAGTAAGTCATTTCGCGAGACACTGTTGACACATGCTGAAATACGCCTACCAGAAATTGCGCATCGCCAACATGCAAGCGATGGCACACGTAAATGGCTTTTGCGTTTAGATTGTGGGAATTGTATTGAAACGGTGTTTATTCCTGAAAAAACACGAGGCACTTTATGTGTATCATCTCAAATCGGTTGTGGCTTAAATTGTAGTTTTTGTTCGACCGCTAAACAAGGTTTTAATCGTGATCTGTCAACTGGAGAAATCATTGCGCAAGTTTGGCTTGCAAAACGAGAACTCACAGCTGAGTATGGCAAAGATGTCCGATCAATAACGAATGTCGTTATGATGGGTATGGGTGAGCCATTACTTAATTTCGATGCTGTCACCAACGCCATGGATTTGATGTTAGACGATTTTGCATATGGCTTATCGAAACGACGTGTGACCTTATCCACTTCAGGTTTGGTACCACAAATGGAGTTATTAAAGTCCAGAAGTCCTGTCGCACTTGCAGTATCTTTGCATGCGCCAATTGATGAGCTGCGCAATGAGCTGGTCCCTGTTAATAAAAAATATCCTTTGGCCATGCTGATGAATGTATGTCGACGATATTTTGAAAATGAACCCAGAAGAAAAATAACCTTCGAATATGTCATGCTTAGAGGGATCAATGATAAACCTGAACATGCAAAAGCGTTATTGAAACTCTTAAAAGGTGTTCCAGCAAAAATGAATCTAATTCCCTTCAATCCGTTTAAAAACACGCCTTATCAGTGTTCTAAACCAGAAGATATTGAGATTTTTAAACAAATACTGATGGATAAGGGGATGCATACCACTGTCCGTAAGACCAGAGGGGATGATATTGATGCAGCATGCGGTCAGCTCGCTGGTGATTTTAT
Organism: Gammaproteobacteria bacterium; assembly: GCA_010030245.1. Taxonomy (GTDB): domain Bacteria; phylum Pseudomonadota; class Gammaproteobacteria; order Legionellales; family Legionellaceae; genus UBA2653. Next base: position 12,174 of record RGPR01000046.1, on the reverse strand, counting down.
GGACAAAACAACGCGCTCAGTACGTTGGCAAAAGCTTAGTCTAGAGTCCATCAAATATCCTGAATAAAAAAAATCTTTCTCAGTCCTTATCTAAAACCAGTATTTGTTTTAGAATACCTAATCACTTAAAATAGCATACCATGCTTGTAACGGAGAACGATATGTTACAAAATAATCATTTAGATGTAGAAATTAACAATGAGTTCAAACCAGGCGCCTTTCTTGCTACTGAACGTGAAAAGCGAGGGGTGTCACTGACTAATATGGCTAATAAATTGAATTTAAGAGAGCAGGTATTGGCACATCTTGAAGCTGATGAATATCAGTTTTTACCTGAAGCGGTATTTGTTCAAGGTTATATTCGCGCCTATTGTAAATATCTAGAAATCCCAGGTGCAGATGATTTGATAGTTGCATATCAAGTGAGTCAACCACCGGTGCCCGAAGCAAAATTCGATAAACATGTTTGGATGAAACCGGCCTTAAGCTCAAACCACTATGAAAAATGGTTATATCGGATGACATCTACTTTTGTACTTATCGCAATTATCTCTGTTGGTTTGTGGTGGTATCAAAATAAAGCTGATGATAAATTATTGCCAAAGCACTTTAGAGTAGCTTCAGTAGCGAACAAAAATGCTGTTGAGAATCCCAATACGAGGGATATCAAAGTTACTGACATTTCTGAAATGCGCCAAATTTTAAATCATCAGCTGAGCTCAAATACCAGTCACATGAGCTCCATGGAGTAGTCATTTTGAGTAATCGTTTACAGGCCATTCGTGGGTTTAATGATGTTTTGCCTCCATCATCAACAAATTGGCAATTTTTAGAAGCCAAGCTAAGGGAATGCGTGGATAGCTATGCCTATCAAGAAATTAAATTGCCTTTTCTTGAGTCAAGTTCATTATTTAAGCGATGTATTGGCGAAGTCACTGACATTGTTGAAAAAGAAATGTATACCTTCAATGATTTAAATGGAGAATCCATTAGTTTGCGCCCTGAAGGAACTGCTGGTTGCGTTCGAGCCATGATAGAACATGGGATGTTACGCCAAGTTCAGAAGCTCTGGTATTTCGGGCCAATGTTTCGTCACGAAAAACCTCAAAAAGGTCGTTATCGACAGTTTTATCAATTTGGGGTAGAAATTTTTGGATTAGATGAGATAGCAGCCGATCTCGAATTATTGTTGATGACCTATGATATTTGGTGCATGCTGGGGATCGAACAAGAGCTACATCTGCAACTAAATTGCTTAGGACAAATGGAGGAGAGACTTCGATATAAACACGCGTTAGTTGCTTTTTTTGAAGCGCATCGCGCCATATTAAGTGAAGATGAATGCCAACGTCTTATACGAAATCCCTTACGTCTGCTTGACAGTAAAGCCGAACACATTCAAACATTATTACAAGATGCGCCAAAATTAATAGATTTTATCAGTCAGGAATCTCGACAGCGTTTTGAGCTATTGTGTCAGGCTTTAACGGATGCTGGCATATCGTATCAACTGAATCCTTATTTGGTTAGAGGCCTAGATTATTACAATGAGTTAGTGTTTGAATGGGTCAGTCATCATCTCGGCAGTCAGGCAACTGTTTGCGCTGGAGGCCGTTATAACGTTCTGGTTGAACAACTTGGAGGTCCCAAAACACCAGCGATAGGTTTCGCCTTGGGTGTTGAGCGATTGCTGCTCATTTTAGAAAATAGAATACAAGTGAATACTGATATTGATGTTTTCATTTTAAGTAAAGAACCACAACCGCTATTGAAAACTCAGGTATTAGCCAGAAAAATTCGTCAAGCGCTTGGTTTGAAGGTTGAAGCTAATTTAAGCACTGCTAGTTTTAAAAGCCAATTTAAACGAGCCGATAAAAGTGGAGCCAACTATGCGTTGATTTTAGGTGAAGATGAATTGCAAAAAGATGAAGTGACCGTCAAATTATTGCGTCAAGTAGGTGAGCATGAAAAGCAATTTACACTTCCTAGCCATGAGCTTCTTGCCTTCTTAAAAAAACATTGGGGAGAGTTAAATGTTTAATATGTATTTGAATGAATATGAACAATGGAATGCGCTAAAAAAATGGTGGTATAAATATAACGGTATCATCATTTTAGCATTTTCATTGATTTTGCTAAGCATTTCAGCTTATAAATATTGGGCTTGGCATGAAGAAAGTAGGTTGCAAGTCGCGTCCAATTTGTATGAACAGATGATGATGTCTGCAGCAAATCATCAACATGATCAAATCAAGAAAATAGCAGATCAGTTGGTGAATGATTATCCAAAGTCAATATATGCTGATGCGGCGAGATTAAGCTTGGCCAAGCTTGCTGTTGCTAACAAAGAATACGATAAAGCTGAGCATGCACTTCAATGGGTGGCTAACAATAGTGAAACTTCTGAGCTCGCCGATGTTGCTAAAATTCGCCTAGCCAGAGTATGGTTGGCCAAAGAGCAGTACGCAAATGCGCTTGGTATTTTGAAAAACATGCATTCAAAAGCTTATCTTCCTATAGTCGATGAATTGAAGGGAGATATTTATACACATATGAATCAATATGACAAGGCTGTTGATTTTTATCGTAAAGCCTTATCTGAAGTGCAAAATTATGGCGTTGGTAATCTTTTTCTTGAAATGAAGTCAACCGATAGTGCTGCAGTACTTAATCCCGAAGCGAAACAAAATAACGCGCTCACTGAAAAAGCAAGCAAACATGCATAAATTAAAAAAACGCGCCCTACTCATAGGGTTGATGATAAACTTAAGCGCTTGTACCATCATCGATGATTATATGCTTGGCAAGGACAATACCCCTAAACCTAAACCTTTGCCAGTTGTCAATAATAAGCATGATGTCCATATCGATTGGTCAGCGCAGATTGGATCATTTGTTAAAGGAACATTAACACCTGATTTACAAGCTTTTCCACAAGGTAAAAATGTCTATGTCGCTTCAGCCAAGGGTGATGTGTATGCATTTAAACAAGATGGTGCAGCCCGACTATGGCAAAAAAACCTCAAGGTCAATCTGTTAGCAGGGCCTGTTGTTCAAGATCGTTATGTGATTGTCAACGGCGATGACTCCAGTCTCTATATTTTAGATAAATCAGATGGACACCTACTACAACGGGTAAAATTGCAAAATGATGCCTATGCAAAACCACTAATCATCGGTCATACTGTGTTTGTTAAAACCATCAATGGGGCCGTCTATAGCATCGACTTGCCAACAGCTAAAAAAAATTGGCGCTATGATCATGGTTCTCCAGAAATAATATTAAAAGCAAGTTCTTCTCCAATTTATTATCAAGGTGCAATCATCTGTGGTTTTTCTGATGGTGCCCTGGTCGGCTTAGATCCCAATAAAGGTCACCCGCTGTTTCAACAACATATTGCTTTTCCAAGAGGGGCAAGTGATATTGAACGACTTGTCGATGTGGATACCAATCCCCTAGTTGATGGCCATAAATTGTATGTTGCCAGCTATCAAGGTGAAATTGGTGCTTATTCATTAGAAGAGGGGGCTTTTATATGGCACAAACCTGCATCAAGTTATCATGATTTGGCTTTTGATGACCGAACATTGGTGATGGTGAGTAGCAGAGATAAAATTTGGGCCTATGATAAGCAAAATGGAACGGTGTTATGGAAGCAAAATAGCTTATATGCAAGAGGCCTAACGGCTCCTGTGATATGGCAAAACCTCATCTGGGTAGGTGATAGCACCGGCGTGCTTCATGCAATTAACCCGTTAACAGGTCATTTTGTAAGTCAGCATCATTTCCCAGGAGGCATTGTTGCAGCGATGGTTCCATATGGAGCAAATGCTTTTATTATTACGACTAATGGTCAGCTGCATCGATTGTCCTTCAAGTGATAATGCTTGAGAAGTATACTATTAATAGGTATACTTCGCTTATTAAAATTTGAGCAAAAGCTCAATAGTGGGAATCAAAGATGTTACCAGTTATTGCGATCGTTGGTCGCCCCAATGTTGGAAAATCAACCTTATTCAATTGCATTACCAAAACCAAGGCAGCGTTAGTTGCTGATTTTCCTGGCGTGACAAGAGATAGGCAGTATGGTAAAGCACGTTTTCAAGATAAATCATTCATGGTGGTTGATACCAGTGGTTTGGGCGAGCTTGATACTGAGATTGATACCTTGGCATCGCAACAGGCAGAACTTGCGCTTGAAGAGGCCAATGCCATTTTCTTTATTTTGGATGCCCGCGCGGGTTTGACACCTGTCGATATTGATTTGGCCAATCAACTGAGAAAATTAAGCAAACCTATCTACGTCTTACTAAATAAATCTGAATCGATACCCAGTGATATTGCCTCTAGTGAGTTCCAACAACTTGGCTTAGGTACGCCTTTCTGTATTTCATCTGCGCACTCGCGTGGTATTGACGATGTACTAGAGCTTGCAACCACAGATTTTCCCTTGGACGCAACTGAGACGCTGATTTTACAACAAGAAGCCATTCGTGTCGCTGTTTTGGGACGGCCCAATGTAGGTAAGTCGACATTTATAAACCGTATGCTGGGCGAAGAAAGAGTGGTGGTATGTGATCTTCCAGGCACTACCCGAGATACGATTGAAATACCTGTAAATCTTTATGGTCAAGACTATATTTTTATGGATACAGCAGGGGTGAGACGAAGGGCAAGGGTTTCAGAAAAGATTGAGAAATTTTCGGTGATTAAAACACTGCAAGCAGTCGATGCCGCTGATGTTTGTCTTGTGATTATGAACGGCGAGGAACCCATCACTGATCAAGATATGCATTTACTTGATTATGTGATTCAAGCTGGTAAAGCGATGGTCATCGCCTTTAACAAGTGTGATATTCTTGATGAGGATGCTAAAAAGTTTATTAAACATAAAATTGATTTGAAGATGCCATTCAAACATCATTATCAAATTCGTTTTATTTCAGCATTAAAAGGTTTTGGCATGCGGCAGCTGTGGCAAGACATACATGAAGCTTATCGTGCATCGAGTCAAAAACATACCACTTCATTTTTAACCCGATTATTACAGCAAGCTGTTGATACGCATCAACCCCCATTGGTCCAAGGCAGAAGGATAAAATTACGCTTTGCGCACATGGGTGGATTACAACCCCCAACGGTAGTGATCCATGGCAATCAAGTTGATGCTCTTCCAGAGAGTTATCAACGTTATTTAAAGAATTTTTTCATTCAGTCTTTAGGCTTAACTGGTACACCACTTGAGTTGGTTCTCAAAAAAGGTGAAAACCCTTATGCGCACAAAAAAAATAAGTTAACCGAGCGCCAGAAGCATAAGAAGAAACGTATGATGAAATTTATTAAAAAGAATAAAAAATAGAAAATTCCAATCTTTAGAAAAGATTCTGCTATGCTTATACAGTAAGCTTTTTTTGATATGGAGATTTAAATGAATGTTTCTAAAATTATCCTTGGTTTGATGGCATCTGCACTGATCACTTCTTCTTTTGCTGCAGAAGTCAAACCCGACCAAGAAAAACAGTTACAATCTAATGGTGATGCAAAATCAGATAATAAAGAGTGTCATTGTCATAAACATCACAAACATCACAAACATCATAACCATCTTGAAGATATGAATAGTGACCAAAAATCTACAACAAATATGTAATTGAATTTTATCTGGCGCAAAAAAGGTGCTTGCCACCTTTTTTTAACTGGTGTTAACTTTTAAATGAAAAAAAAATTTATATTCATGATTGTTTTGGTTTTATCATATTTGTGTATTGCTCACCATTGTCTGCTTTTTCTACCATGTATATTGGGTGTCATATGGATGAAACATGAAAAGCATGAGCTAAAACTCGATGTTGTTGCTGATGTTTATCTTTTGTCTAAAGGTGGTTTCAGTTATAACTTGACACATATTAAGCTATGTTATAGTAATCCCTATTTTTTTTGTATTATAACCCCTTATCGCCAGTTGTTGGTATTTCTCGATGAAATTTCGCCTGAGCTGCATCATCAACTACATTTTTTATCAAATCTGCCTTAAAACCACGTCGTTTAGGGCGTGGATATAAGGCGCAATCTTTTAAAGCGGGGTTTGTTGTTGAATATATTGTTTGATAATTTCAAGAGGCGTACCACCGCAGCTCTACCGAAAGGTCACATTTAATCCTTGATAGGTCAGGTTATCATCGTTCAATGTTGATGGCAGAAAAAGCTATTGAACTGAATATTAAACTGCATTTTTTGCCACCTTACAGCCCGAATCTTAATCCTATAGAAAGGTTATGGAAGGTCATGAACGCAAGAATTATCTGAACATGCTACGAATCTTATCCAGCAATCATGTTTAGATGAGAAGATTGAGCATTCAACGCTGGTCTTGCATTCAGACAATGGCGCCACAATGCCGCAACACTAGAAAATTAGGTGTTATACCATCCTTGAGTGCCTATCTTTTCTTTACCATCTTCACTAAGAAAAGATGGCTTATGAACAAAAGAATAGGAATATATATCACACAAAAGATCTCTGGTGAGTCATATAAAGCATATGTGCCTTCAAAACTGCCACCTGAGCCACCTATAGAACTCACGATGCTTTATCCTTACCTTGAAAAAGCAACGCTGGCTTTAGCTGAATTAAATAGTATTCATAAGACTATTCCTAATACAGCGCTCTTTATCTACATGTATGTACGTAAAGAAGCTCTGCTTTCAAGTCAGATTGAAGGAACGCAGAGCTCTTTCTCGGATCTAATGCTATTTGAACATAATCAAAAACCTGAAGTCTCAATTGAAGATGTAGAAGAGGTATCTAATTATGTTAAAGCTATAAACTATGGCTTAGAGCGCTTAAAAGATGATTTTCCTTTATCTCTTCGACTTTTAAAAGAAATACACGGTATTTTGCTTTCTGGCGGGAGGGGATCAAGTCAAACGCCTGGAGAATTTAGAAGTTCACAAAATTGGATTGGCGGCACCAGGCCAGGCAATGCTCTTTTTGTCCCTCCTCCAGTAGACCATTTAAGTGATTGCCTTAGCGATTTTGAAAGATTTCTTCATGATGAAAGCCTGCCCGTTCTCATAAAAGCAGGATTGGCGCATGTTCAATTTGAAACAATACATCCTTTTTTAGACGGCAATGGTAGACTTGGCAGATTGGTGATAACCTTGCTTCTATGTACGAATGGCATGCTTGATGAACCAATTCTTTACTTAAGCTTTTATTTTAAGCAAAATCGTCATACCTATTATGAGCTGCTGCAAGAAGTTAGGGAATCCGGAACTTGGGAAACTTGGCTGGAATTTTTCCTCATTGGTGTAGAAAAATCTTCAAAACAAGCCATTCAAACCGCAGAAAGAATTAATGATCTTTTTGCAAAAGATAGTGAGAAAATATCTCATTTAGGCCGTGCTAGATTTTCATGCGAACAAACACTTGAATACATGAAACGCCTACCTCAAGTGACAGTTCCTCTCCTTGCCAAGGAATTGCAAATGACTCAGCCAACAGCAAGAAGTGCATTAAATCACTTGAAGTCTATTGGAGTACTTGCAGAAGTCAGTGGTAAGAAACGTGATAAAGTTTATATCTATCATCATTATTTGAATATTTTGGAAGATGGCGCAGAACCATTTTCTGCAGAGAAGTCATAATGAACGCATTCCATAATCTTGGCTGCTTAGGATTAGTTAACCTGTACAACAAGTTTAAAAAATCAACGTTAAGTTTATCTAAAGTGCCGTATACGGAACCGTACCTACGGTGCTATGGAAACCGGGCATGGGTGACTTAGCCTAGCTATCCGATACTCTGCAAGCAACTTGATAGGGCAGGGGCTTCAAAATATGTTGTAATGAAATCTGTTGATGCAGGCGATATTCATAGATGGCATGAAATGCCACAATGTTTTTAAGATAATTGCGTGTTTCTTTCCATGGCAAGGTGTCAATCCAGGTCACAATGTCAGGTGCTGGGTATTGTTTTAGCCAATGATGAACAGCTTGAGGCCCTGCGTTATAGGCCGCAGCAACTAGGAGTGGGTGCTGCAGTGTTTTACTTAAGTCTGCAAGATACTTGCTGCCCAACTGTATATTTTTATTGGGATTGAAGAGTTCTTTTTCTTGGTGATAGCTGATGTTATAACGTTTGCTGATGAGATTTGCTGTTCTTGGCATCAATTGCATCAACCCTTTGGCACCAACTGGTGAAACAATCTCAGGATGAAAGGCGCTTTCTTGGCGAATGACAGCATAAATAAATGCAGGATTTAACTGATTATATTTGGCTTGGAGATTGATTTGCGCATAATGGTTGACTGGAAAACGAAGGTCTACTTGATTAAATAGATGGGGCTGATTGCTCAAGTAAATAGCTTCATTAGGCCAGTTTAGGCTTTTCTCAACCCAATCAACAAGCGTGCATTGTTGGTTTTTGGGGAGCTCTGAGATAAAATCAACTAATAAGCCATGCGCTTTACCAAGATATTTTTGTTGGTAGGCTTGACGTATTTCAGATAGGAGTTTTTGATAAGGGATTAAGAGTTGGTGGTTTGTGCAGGGTGCTTGAGCTTGAAATGCAAGACTCATTTTAAGTTCTTGACTTGCTAAAAAACCATAATAATGACGCTCTTTGGCCAGTAATTTCAGGCGACGATTTGCACTTTCATGCTGGCCGATATGTTGCTCTGCTTTGGCCAGCCAATAGCGCATTTCAGGGGTATAAGGTCTGGGTAGTCGTAAAATAGCCGTTTTTAATTTCTGCCATTGTTGATGCAGTAAGGCATAACGCATTTGCCACTCAAGTAAGCTTGGATTGTAATAGCGTGGTTCTAACAAATTAAACCAATATTGATTTTTGGCATCATTACGCATGGCTAAATAGAGTGTCATAAAAGCGGTAAAACGTTGCTGTTGATCGTGGTTTAAATATGCATATTTGACTGCATTTAGATAATGTTTTTCTATATTGGCATTGCGGCGTTTGAGTATTATCATCTGTTTGAGGGCATACAGTACTTGTTCGCCATACCAAGGGCCATGTGCAAGGCGTTGGTAGGCTTCAGGAAATGCATGTATTTTCCAAAAGCCTTCAGCTGCTTTTTGATCAAGTGAATTGCCATGTGCTAAAAGCTGCCTAGCTAATAATATTTGCCGATCATCGAGCGCCAATTTAATCCGTTTGGCCCAGTACTTGCTGCGCCATTGTGGTTCATGAGTTAGTTCATGGAATATCAATTCACAGGCTTTTGCTTGAGAAAAGGGTTGCAGCCAAATGGGGGTCGCAATTTGCATGGCTTTATGGCGTTGATGTTGTTGCCAATAAGCATAGGCGGCATAACAATTAATTGTTGTTGAATTGGAGGGGCGCCAATATTGGGCAAGCAGGGGCCAGTTTTGTTTTTCACCCAAATAACCAAGCCATTTATCTCGTAGACGTGTGGCCAATGGGCCTGGTTGTTGAATGAATGCTGCCAACTGTGGCTGATATTGTGGTGGTATATGCGAAGACCAATAACGATATTGCTCAAATTTTTCAAGGTAAGCATTGGGACTAAATGCCCATACTTCGCTGCATAATACAATAAAACTGATAAAACCTAGACGCATTTTAGACAGCCAAATGTTGAAATTGTCGAATATTAGAAGGATAGTCTTGTGCTTTAAATAAGGCTGAGCCGATGACAACATCAGACGCACCTTGTTTTTTTAATTCTTGCAAATTGCTTAAATCGACGCCGCCATCAACCATGATCGGGAGATGTTGATACTGTTGGTGAATGCGCCTAATTTTTTCAAGGCTTGATGGAATAAATTTTTGGCCACCAAAGCCTGGGTTGACAGACATCAGCAGTACATAATCTAAAACAGATTCACACCACTGCAGTTCGCTTATATCTTCAGCAGGGTTAATTGCAAGACCAGCTTTTAGCCCAAGCTTTTTAATGCTGGCTAATGTTTGATGCAGATGGATGCAGGCATCCTTGTGAATACTAATACGGGAGGCACCTGCTGCTGCAAAGCGTGAAATTAAATGTTGAGGATCATCTGTCATCAAATGCACATCAATTTCAATTTGCGGAAATGTTTGATGAATGGCTTCACATAAACCAGGTCCAAAACTCAAATTAGGGACATAGTGGTTATCCATGATATCTAAATGAATTCGCTCAATACCAGATTTAATCAGGGTTTTGAGCTCTTGATTAATATTAAGGCAGTCTGCCGCTAAAATTGATGGCCATATTTTTATCATTTTTTATCCTAAATCCAAAGCACTATTAAAGGATAAATTAACGGATACGATTTGATTTTTATAGCTAATTTCTTGTGTACTGCCATTTTGAAATGTGATGTTTTGCGTATAATTTGTTGTTGAAAAATAACGCACATCCAAAATGAAATAACTAAAATCATCCAAAAATCCAAGAAGTCCTCCAATGACCTGCCCTCCATATGTGGTGTGGCTTCTTCCCAAGCTACTGGGGGTAATTTGTTCGCCATTAAGTGTGATGGCCAAGGTGTTTTGACTGTTACCATAGCCTGCGCCAAGACCAACAAATGGTGCAAAGTTAGAATCTGTATTGGGCGGTGGTAATAAATCATAGTACACGTTAAACATGCCAAACATGAGATTGGTTTGTCCAGTAAAAAAATTGTCAGTGGTTTTATTAGTGGTGTAGGTGACGTTATCAAAGACGATATTACTATAGGGATTTGAGTTATAAAAAAATTCTGCTTCAGCACGTACTTTATCCCAACGATAGCCAACTTGTGCCCCAATTTGCCCCATCACCTGGTAATTAAGTTCGAATGCTGGCGTGGTTTTTAGGGTAATAGAAGGCGCCCAAGAAGGTCCAAGCAATACCCCTGCATACACGCCTGGTTCAGGATTTAAGCCAAAAGAGACTTGAGATAATAAAATACCAGTCCATAGATAAGCCAGTTGTTTATTCATGAGTTATTCCTGTCAAAATGATATGTGAGACTGCCATTGAGTAGATTGGCTTGAAAACGACTTCCCAGGGTATTGATATGGGTTGTACTAAGATAGCGGTAGTTAAGGCCAAGTGTGAACATTTCGGTGATGTGAAACAAAAGGCCAGCTGTGCCTTGATAAGCAAAGGAGGTATTATGAATTTGTTCTTGAATGAAAGTGGGGTGACTATAGTTGGTTTGAAGCCATCCATAGCCAAGCCCGCCACCAATATAGGCTTGTATGATATTGCCTAGCACCATTGGTAAATCATAGTTGGCATTGACTAAACCAAGGGTTGACTGACTATAACCCCTAATAATGTCGAGGGTAAGGCCATTGAGATTAATATTTTTGAGATTGGCTTTGATAAAGTTCAACTCTGCTTCAATTCGCCAAGCATCAGATTTGTAACCGAGAGCTGCTCCAGCGTCAAAGCCGGTATCGTATTGACTTTGATTGAAGTAATAGCTACCACTTGTTCTATCAATATTGCCTGGCAAATAAGCGCCACCACCATACCCTGATAAATAAAGACCATCAATTGGTGTTGCAGCAATGCATAAACTTGAAAGGCTGGAAAAGATGTAGAGAATTTTCTTCAATGACTAACCCCAATTAAAGGACCCATTAAAACTCAAATTAATAGACATGATTTGATTTTGAAAGCTCGATGTGACCTTTCCCCATTGTTGTTGCGCATTTGCAGTTGTAAAATAACGATAATCCAAACCAAAATAACTCGATTCATCGACAAAAAATAGCAGACCTGCCATAAGTTGTCCGGCGAGGGCGGAGTTATTAGGATAGATATGATCAGTATAGGTTTGTACACCTTGTAAGTAGACATTCAAATCATTTTGAACCCAGGCGTAGCCGCCCCCCGCTGCAATATAGGGGGTGATTTGCATAGGGCCAATTCCCCAGTCTACAAAGTCATAATAGATATTAAACATCGTTGCTAAAATGTTGGTTTGACCAGTGATATAATTGTTTTGATCACTATTGGCATACAGGGTATTTTCCCCGCCTAGATCTGGGTTGTTGTAAGTAATAGAATTGTAGGGGCTATTGTTATAGAATAACTCTCCCTCAAGGCGAAGATTGCGCCACCGATAACCTATTTGACCGCCAATCGCCCCCATCATGGTGTAGGTTAATTTATCGATAGTTGATGAGCCATTTAAGACATCTGTTGATGATGCCCA
>RGPR01000045.1 GCA_010030245.1 Gammaproteobacteria bacterium | reverse complement strand
AAATAAAATAGGTGGCGTATCCTGTTGTTCGTTCGTGACAGAACAATAATCAACAATACTGTGGGTCACGAACAACGACATTAGCTATGGGGTTTAAACTTATGCAATCTGCTGTGAAAAAATGGAGCAACTAAATTTGTTTAATATTTTACATATTGTTTTAAAAAAAATGACCCGTTAATGTGAAACCTGGCTTGTATAAACTAAGGACACAATTTGTCTGTATGAGAATACCACCTCGATTATAAAAGTCATTGGATAAAGATCTTCTTGTGATATAATCATTTTTTTTACACTATGGTTAATTTTATGAAAACATCTGTTGCTTTAAAACTAGACTTTAAAATAGATGAGAAAGGAATATTAAGAATTTTTGATATTGGTGATGGTTTGGGCGCCGGTATTAAAGGTTTTGATCGTATTGCACTGCATACAACAATGCTAAATGATTTATGTGCTGCAAATAACAGCGCACTGGCACCTATATTTGGGGAATTACCACTTGATGCAATGAGTCCAGAAACAATGCATCTTCCCATTATACAACGCAAAGTGTCAGCTGAACGTTCATGGTTCGATATCAGTGATTTATCAGAATCCGATTGTGGCGCTTTTTTACCTTATAGTTATGCCTGGCGAATTCAATCTACTCTATCTCATTTTTGGGGTAAAAAATTAGCAAGCGTTGCAACAACGCCTATTGGATTGATGAGCATGGAAATGCATAAACTACTCTGGTATATCCTAATACAAAAACATATGCCTATTGCGCATAGAGATAATGTTTTGTTTTGGAGTAATGATAATGCAGTCGCAGAGCTTGATCTCAGCACAATCGACATGACCAACGGGGTCTTTATAAAAATTGGCGATCGCTCGACAGGTGGTGGCAATGAGGTTCATTATGCAAAAAATGCTTCTGCAGTAACCAGGACGCTAAGAGAATTACATCAGTTATATCTATCCAGCAATGACACTTATAAAAACCATATTTATATTATTGAACCTGCCTATTTAACCCTAAAATTACACGATAGTGAAGATTATAACGTTACAGGAAGGGCTTATGTCACTTTAACACTAGATACTGAAACTCGTGAGCTACATGTAAAAATTGCCGGTGCGAAATGGATATTCCCCATGGAACCTTTGCAAGAGCAAAAAACACAACAACAAATGCTTGCTAATGTGGGGCATAGCCATGCACGTTCACCTTTTTTAGATCTTAACACAGATGAATTAGGCACCCTGGCTCAACAAATTGTCGCCGTTTATGGCGATATATTTGCCGCAAGTATTGAACATGTTGATTTGATTGAATATTGCCAAGATGCACCGATAGTGCGAAAATTTAAATCAATATTAAGACCAGATTCTGGGTATAAGCTGATGTTAGAATCTAATAAGCTTCAAGCTAGTAACACATATGGTCAGCAAGAAAATATGTTGATGGTATTGATCAATAGCTATATATTTAGAGATTATCTTGATCCTAGTTATCTTCAAATCATATTAGCTTCAGAAGATAAAAAATCTTGTTTGTTCTCGATAACAGCTCCTAAAGACTTACTTATTACTAAAATATGCGCTTTATCGTTTTTAGAACGCTATGCTCAATTTATTAAAACTTGCCCTGAGCCGTATAGAGCATACGATAAAGTCACTCCAATTCTTAGCAATGAAACTTTGATTAGTTTAACACTCAATGCATTAATAAAGCGAGTTTTACAAATTAAAGATAAAATGTATGATTTTAAGGACTTTAATCGGGCACTCAGACAAGCAGCTTCCGTAAGTGATATGGAAGTGATGAAGCTCTTAATTGGTACACATCGAGTCTCAGTGAATGCATGTTCTCCAAAGACTCAACAAACCGCATTAGATTTTGCTCTAAAAAGTGAAGCAGCGTCGAGCATCAAAGAAAGTTGCATACAACTATTAAGACTAAATGGCGCAAAATCGATGCAGTTACAGGCCGAATCAGCGCCAACTGAATCTAAGGCCTTGCAGCCTGGTTTTTAAATATGGGCAATGAAGAGCGTGCTAAAATATAAGGCATACTCTATTGATCAAGTCAGTTAATCATTTTACATGAATTAGCGCCTTGATCATTGTTGCCGTTCTCTTGCCAGCTTTTTTTACCATCGAGCACCACCATATTAAGAATGAATTTGCCACACTTAAGATTTTATTTTGAGAAAAATTCGTTTAACTTAATTGGCTTTACATAGTGCTGGTCGATACTGGCTAGCAAGAGTGCCCTCGCTACAATCCCAGGTGATTTGTCCATCTTGACCCAGTTTAGGCGTGAAGATCAAGCTACCATTACCTGCTTTTTCAGTGTAAGTAATCGTGATTTTTCCGCTTTGCCCGGCAATACTGATATTCTCAACATTAGTTGTCGAACTGGGGCTAACAAAATTGGTTTCTTGTTGGTGACTTGGGAAGCGATGATTGCTCAAATAAGCTTCCTCAACTGCCATACGTGCAGGCATGGCCATCTCAAAACCCTCCATCACCCGCGCACGAATCATGTAGTTTTGCAAGGCAGGGATCGCCATGGTGGCCATGACGCCGATAATAGCAATCACCATCATCAGCTCTAATAGGGTAAAACCAGCTTGCAATCGCCTCATTTGATTCCTTACAAAAATTTCTGACTGTGCTATTATAGGCGATTATTTGTAAAAAAATCACCTTTTTCATGAATTTAACTCGAAAAAAACGCATAGAATCGATACTAAATGAAAAATTTAAACCGGAATTTTGCGAAGTGATCAACGAATCATATCTGCATCGCGTGCCTGAACATGCCGAGACCCACTTTAAAGTGATTGTGATTTCGACTGCATTTGAAGGTCTAAGCCGTATCCATCGTCATCGCATGGTGAATCAGTCCCTTGCTTCAGAACTTGAATCTGGTCTGCATGCCTTAAGCTTAAGCCTATACTCCCTGATTGAATGGCAACACAATCCAGGCATCATTCCATCTCCAAAGTGCGCGCATCAATGAAAATAAAAACCCATGTTCCTACACTTTCCACCCTTGCTTTAGTTCTTTTAATTACCGGCGCGATTGACAGTATTCGGTGTTTACCAGCTACAGCTTGGTTTGGTCCACCGCTTATTTTTTTCTTTATCCTGTCTGCCATATTATTTTTGATTCCGGTAGCACTCGTTTCTGCTGAATTATCAACACTATGGTTTCAAGAAGAAAGTGGTATTTATGGCTGGGTCAAGCATGCCTTCGGCAAACGCCTGGCATTTTTAACCATTTGGTTGCAATGGGTTAATACCATTGTATGGTTCCCCACCATTTTACTATTTATCTCAAGCACTTTGGCTTACCTTGTGAATCCAACACAAACCAATAATACGCTGTTTGCAGCAATATCTACCATTGGAATTTTTTGGAGCTTAACCTTACTTGGCCTGAAGGGCTTACATGCATCAGCACGAGTAGCTAGTTTTTGTGCAAGTATCATGACCTCTTTTTTAGGCATGGAGCTTGCTGCGGTTCATGTTCGTCAGATACGCAAGCCTCAACAATCTTTCCCTAAGGCGATGTTTTATTCCATCATTTTAATTTTATTTACCATGATTTTTGGTTCACTGTCGATTGCAATTGTCCTGCCTGCTAAAGACATCAATCTGGTTTTAGGGGTATTGCAAATTTGTCACAGCTTTTTAAAATACCATCATTTAGAATTCATCATGCCCCTTTTGGCCTTAATGATTTTCATTGGCTCAACTGGCAGCATGATCAACTGGATATTAGCACCACTAAAAGGCATGAGTTTTGCAGCCACAGATGGCTTTATGCCAAGCTGGCTTGCTAAAAAAACCAAGGATGACGTACCTAAAAATCTATTGATCACTCAAGCTTGTCTTGTCACGTTATTATGCTTAAGCTTTCCTTTGCTCCCAAATATTAATACGATTTATTGGTTTTTCACAGCACTCAGTACAGAACTGTATATGTGCATGTATGTCTTGATGTTTATTGCCGCCATTTTGATTAAACGAAAATTTGCGCATTTGCCTCGTTCATTTCATATTCCAGGTGGCAATAAAGGTTATTATCTAAGCTGTTGTTTAGGGTTAATTGGTTGTGCATTAACCCTTATTATCGGCTTTTTTCCGCCTACAGAGGCCCTATCTTTGCCTCACCCTGAACTATATAAACTTTATTTTGGTTTGGGGCTGTTGCTGATGATAAGTCCTGCCTTATGGCGCATGTTGCTGCGCTAAGCTTTGGCAAAATACGCATTGGCAAGTAAATCAAGAAAATGCTGCTTCAACATCCCAAAGCCTTTATTGCTCATCATGACTACTGCATCCCCTGGGATAATTTCGGCCATGACGGCATCCAGCAAGGTCTCGACATTTGGAAATATATTGACCCTGCAAGGCCATTTTTGTACCTGTTCTTGCAGATTGAAAGCTGTATTATTTAACATATATAAGCAATCAAGCGCAGTTAAGGCCTCAGGCATTGCTTGCAAGTGATGGCCTGCACGCATCGAATTTGAAGCAAAATCTAAAATACCAAGAAGACGCTTATGTTTTTTGGATTTCTGAATGGCTTGGGTGGTTTTACGAATCGCTGTCGGATGATGTGCAAAATCGTCATAAACAGTTAAGCTTGAATGTTGAAAACAAATTTCCATACGTCGTTTAACTGGTTTATAGTTTCTTAAAATTGCAGCTGATTCTTGAAATCCAACCCCAACTTTAGATGCGGCAATCATTGCTGCTGCCGCATTTTCAACGTTATGTTGACCCAATAGTTCCCATTTCACCAGCACATTGTCAAACTTAGATTTTAAACAAAACTCAGAGCCATCAGCTTCAATCAATTCAATTTGAACATCAGCCGTATTATCAAACCCCCAAACAACCGCAGGAGAATAAACACCTTTTTCAAAAGCCCCATCCACAGCCTCATCATGCATCGGCCTGACTATCCACCCTGTTTGCGGGATACTACGAAATAAATAATGAAACTGTTGTAAAATAGCATCAAGGGAAGGATAAATATCGGCATGATCAAACTCTAAATTATGCAAAATCAATCCTTCAGGTCGATAGTGCATAAACTTTGGACGTTTATCAAAAAAAGCAGTGTCATATTCATCCGCCTCAATCACAAACCATTCACCGTTATCGAGTTTAGCATTTGCTTCTAAACATTGGGGAACACCTCCCAATAAATAGCTGGGCTTTAAACCTGCTTCAGTCAAAATAAACGCCAGCATGGTTGAGGTCGAGGTTTTACCATGAGTCCCTGATACTGCCAGTACGCGATAATCTTTTAAAATTTCGCCAGCGAGCCATTCTGGCCCTGAGACATATCGTTTATGTTTGTTTAAGATGCGCTCAATAATGGGCATGCCGCGTTTCATGGCATTACCCACGATGACCACATCTGCACTTAAGGCCATAGTGACATCATCATACCCTTCAATAAAGTCAATGCCATGGGCGCTTAATAAATCACTGATGGGCGGATAGCATGCTGCATCATTGCCTGTCACATGATGTCCTTTGGCTTTGGCCAATATCGCCAAAGCACTCATAAACGTTCCTGCAATTCCTAAAATATGTACATGCATGCGCTCACCCTATACCTGAAATATATTTTTTATGCTTAATAAAAATAAAAAGTTAATCCCAAACCAACCCAAATAAATACCCAAGGCAACAAGGCTACTTTTTTTCAAGATACTCATCAATAAGCGCATGGTAAAGACGATTTGCCAAAAGGACAATGCAATGCCTGAAGCCAAAGTTAGCACCACCATCACTTGCTTGATGTGACTTAAAAGCCCTAACACATTTAATAAATACACCAAAAGCATTACGAGCAATGCGATGCCATCTAAAAAAAATAGCATCATGACCCAACAAGTACACAATCTTATCCATTGATCAAGCGCATTTTGCGACCATAATACCAAGCGTGAATATAAAAGAAATAAGCCAAGTTGTGCAAGGATCATGCCAATACTGAGGGCCAAGGAAAGACTTAAACCTGCCAGCTGATTAGAAATAAAAAGTTGCGCCATACTCACACAAATTGATAATAGTACACCCATACCCAACATGAATGCAGAATGAGGCGTTTCAAAAGGGGATTTTTTAAAACACAATACTCGCCAATAGACGTCAATGATTTGATGAAATAGTTGTATCATCTTGTTATTTCCTTTTTAAACTAACTTGTTTAACTTGAGGCTCACCCCAAGGACCAGTGACTTTATAAGTATAAGCACTAATTTGTTGCATTCCCTTATTGATCACATGACTTGCCGCCCAGGTGGCAACCCCTGCTAATGGGCCACCCGCTATACTCGCAACAACAGGTAAGCTTGCCGCAATATACGGATACACTTGAAGCTCTAAATCATACCATCTATCTAAGACATTTAAGCCTCCATTGATCTTAATCAAGGCAATTGGCCCATCCATCATCGCATCATCTGTGTTTAATAAACCTTGGTTTAACATAAAATGTCCCTTAAACACATCATAAGCAAATCCCTTTGTGGCTAGATCACTAAAATCAAGCTGCAATCGACGAGGAAGGGTTTGCAAACTGAGTATACTTAAAAGCTTTCCTAAACCAATTTTTTGTTCTGTTTGAGCGTCAAGATGCGTTATATTTCCCTTTTTCAAACTCACATCCAATTTGCCATTCAAGGTCTTGAGACTAATTTGATTTAATGCCTGCTGCCAATGTCCTTGAAATTCCAAATAGCCTTGTTTTGCATCTGCTGCAGGGGTAATGCCCCATTGTTCAAGGGCTTTTGATAATCGATTGATAATCATCTCCGCATTAACCTCAATGAGATCTTTGCCATTTTTATGATGCCACAACCCATGGATCAACAAATCATAATGAGGGCTTTTAACTTTAATTTGATCTATTTTATAATTCTGCCCTTCGCCAAATGCATCTGCATAAAGCTCGCCCAAAACCATTTCATTCCAGCGAAAATCTTCGACCGCAAGCTTTATTTTAGGCATATCTGCAATATGCCAAGCTTTTGCATGCGGTTTGTCTTTAGCAAATAAACGCGCATCTAAATATAACCTAGAAAGTTTGACATCCATTAATTTATCTTGCAGATGATAATTAACATGCCCCTCAAACTCTGGTTCATTTAGGGCGAGCTGCAAAATTTTATGATTTAAACTTAGTTTGATGTTTTTTTGATGATACAAGACATCAATATCCAGGCCTGTATCATCTGCAAATTGCATATTTAGCTTCAACGGTTCTTCTGTTGCTTCGGTCTTCCCCCACGGCTCAGGTAAATCAAGCTTTGTCCCTTTCAAGGTGCTATCCCATGCCATATCCCAAGCACTTCGTTTGTCACGAGGTGGCAAAAGCGTTGCATGGAAAGGCAATGTACCTGAAAGTTGATTAAATCCATCCATGCCTAAGGCGTACTCCAACAGGCTTGTCTGAATCTGTCCATTTAAGTCAAAGCTTGTTTCTTGGCTTTGCGGTTGATGAATCACTTTGAAGTGAATATCATCTTGCCCTAATTTAGCATCAAGTTTACCTCCGATTAATCCGCTCATGTCAAATTCAAGCCTACCGTGTGCTTGTTTTAGGGGGAGAGGACGTGCCAGTAAATTAACGTTGAGAGACTGGCTTGGAACATCCAATTGCCCGCGCACTAAAATGTCATTTGATTTTAATTTGCCAAGTGGAATATCTAATTTTAGATCGAGTTGTCCTTGGCCTTTAAAATCATACTTTGCCCAGTTTTTTTGCTGTGCCTTTAAAGGTGTATCCTTAAGATAAGTCAACATGTCTTGAATTGGCGCTTTAATTTGCCCATGCACGAGAAGGGCCTCTTTATCGAGACCCATATCAGGTATGCGTAAATGTAATTCAGATAAAGGCAAATGATTCAAATGCCCCTTATCTATTACTGTTTCTAATTCTCGTCCGGTGATTTGCAAACGTGCATCAATGTCTTCATTTAAAGGCCAATCTTTGGCAAACAAGAGGTTTACCCCTGATAAATAGGTATTAACATGAAATTCACCGGTTTTAAGGCCGTCTTGTTCAAATGGAAAATCCTTCGATAGACCATTAATAACCATATCACCCCTAGCTGCTGTAATTTTCTTGATGTCTTCTTGCAACCAATTGCGCAATTTATTAGCCTGCATAAATGTACTTAAGTAGGGTAACCACTGCTCGGCATGCTCTAAAGACCAGCTCAGCTGTAATTTTAGATTCCTTGTGACAGGATCTTCTGGATAATCAACTTGTCCTGTCATGCCGAAAGCACTGTCTTGACGTCCTAAAATAAGTTTATTGATATAAAGACGCTTCAAACCAGTGGGTTGCTCTATATACGAAGATAAGAGTTGTACATTTTCAAAGTCGATGCTTGGAAGATTATGTGGTTTAATGCCTAAATTTAGCGATGCTACTTGAACTTGCGCTCGCTGTGGCTCCCAACTCAATACACCTGATAACCCTTGGACACCAAAATATTTTGGACTCGAGGACCATGATAAATCCTTGAATGCAAATAATAGATAATCCCACTGTCCATCTTTTTGATTGGCTTGAATATCACTCAACTGTCCCTTTGAAAAACGTGGCAACTTGTTTAAATAAGCTTGAGGAATATAAGATTTAAACTCATAAAGTAAGGGTAAATCGATGTTTTTTAGATAAAAATGATAGCTATGCCAATCTGATTGGTAGTTGAGCAAAAACTTATCATCTGTTAACGCATAATGATTGAAATTCAAATTGATCTTATCCATGGAAAGCTGAAAACCTTGCGCCTGCTTTTGCCATAATAGATTTCCAGAAAAATCACTGATATTAAATTGTTTTTGTTGTTCGGCTAGTGTTAAATTTTTAAAGGCAAAATGACTACGGATTTCCTTAACATTTTGATCTTGCCAATCGAGCCAAGCACTGCCATCAATTTGTCCTGCCAATTGTTTTAAATGCAAATCATCCAATAGTTGTTGATGCCATGGCATCCGCTCAAAATGAATATTAGCCAACTCCAAGTAAAGGCGACCATTTTCGGGGAGTTCCATTGATGACAGTAGTGGCATATCAATTCGCATACGAATCAACCCACTATCACCCACTTGCGCCTCAGCTGACCAATGATACTGCCCTGCTTTTTTTAGCCCTAAAAAACGAATATCTTTTAATAAATAAGTCTTATCCGCTTGTGGTTTAATCGCAAGCTGAATATTTTTTAGCAAAATCTTTTCCTTGTTTGTACCTCAGCGGCTTGATTTAAAGGGGTCCCTTTCAAGTGCCATTGATGTTGGTCTTCCATCGCTTCTAAAGACATGCCATCAACATACACCATGCCGGGGTGGATATGCCAATAAAAAAGCGATCGAATTAAATCAATGCCTATCCAAAACTCATGACATGTTAAGATCTGACCATTTTTTTCACTGGCTTGTACATTGAGCAATTTTAAAACCGGATAAACACCATACCAACTGACTTTCAAATCCCCAACTTCGATATCTTGTTCTAGCTTCTCATTTAAAACGTTGATGATCGCTGGTTTATACGTTCTTGCCCATGGGGTTAGTGCTGTAAAACCAGAAACTAATAAGGCATACAAAATAACCAAAATCATCATTGGCCATAACAGGCGATGCAACACATGCAGCAAGGCCTGCCACATCGGTTGACAAATCATTTTCATTTTTGTGAAGATTTGTAGCATCTCCGCCCCTTTTAGCCCAAATTAATCACGTCAACTTGCTTCGGTAAATGCAAGCTAAATTCCGAGGCTTTAATCTGTTGATTCACCCTTGGGTGAATAAGTGATATTTGACTATACTGACCTAATTGATCCCAAAATTCTATCTGCTGAAGTGCGTCATGTTTAAAACTTAACACCAGTTTACGAATACTGCGTTTGGCATTTTTGGTTTTTAATTCAAAAACTTGATAGCCAAGAGGGCCTGGCAAGTTTCTAACTTGATAAGCCTGCACCCATAAATTCGGCTTTGCACTTAAAAAAAGACCAGCTGTTCCTTCTACGCCATGCTTTTGTAAGCGTTTGGTTGCTTGTTGTAACTCTGGTTCATACACCCAAATATATTGACCATCAGCCACTAAAATTTGACGTGTTGGCTTATTGGTCGTCCAACGCATACGAGCAGGCCGAGATAAAACAAAATGCCCAGACGAGCTTGCACTTCGGCGACCATTAATAAACACCACCTGTTGGAAATCAGCACTGATATTTTGAATATGCTCAATTTTTTGAATCAATTGATTATGTGCTGGCAAAGCGCATACAAGCTTTGAATAGATCAATATCATTAAACCAATAATGCGCATATTCTTCCTCAATTAAGATTGATTTTCCGGCACTAAAACCTCTCGCATACCACCCTCGAGCGGCCCAAGAATTCCTACACGTTCCATTTCTTCAATCAAACGTGCAGAGCGATTGTAGCCGATTTTAAAACGACGCTGTACGGATGAAATACTAGCCTTGCGATTTTGAATCACAAACTCAACCACCTGATCATATAGTGGGTCAACATCTTCAGAAGCGCCTTCACTGCCATCCATACCGCCTTCATTGAAATCGACGCTCATTTGCGTAATGGCTTCAATATAATTAGGTTCACCTCGATTACGCCAATCTTGCGCAACACGATGCACTTCATCATCACTGACATAGGCCCCATGTACTCGAAGTGGTGCTCCAGTTCCGGGTGCTAAAAATAACATATCGCCATATCCCAGTAATTGTTCAGCACCCTGCTGATCAAGAATGGTGCGCGAGTCGATTTTTGAAGACACCTGAAAAGAAATTCGGGTAGGAATATTTGATTTAATTAATCCTGTTAAAACATCAACTGATGGTCGTTGTGTTGCTAGGATCAGATGAATACCAGCAGCACGGGCTTTTTGAGCAATTCTGGCGATTAACTGCTCAACTTTTTTTCCCACCACCATCATCATATCCGCCAATTCATCAATCACCACCACTATATATGGCAATGGTTCAAGATGAACAGGCGCATCTGAAAGCATTGGATCAATGCTTGGGTCTATTAACGGCGTCCCTTCTTCAATCGCCCGTTTTACTTTGTCATTAAATCCTTGAATATTGCGAACACCAAAACCAGACATTAAACGGTAGCGTCGCTCCATTTCACTAACGCACCATCGCAGTGCACTTGCCGCTTCACGCATGTCAGTGACCACAGGGGTTAATAAGTGTGGAATACCATCGTAAACAGATAGCTCCAACATTTTAGGATCTACTAAAATCATACGAACTTCTTCAGGACTTGACTTAAACAGCAAGCTTAAAATCATGGAATTAATCCCAACTGATTTTCCCGAACCCGTAGTCCCTGCAACCAATAAATGAGGCATTTTCCCTAAATCAACCACCATCGGATGCCCTGCAATATCAAACCCTAATCCTAAGCTAAGCGGCGATAACGCCTGCGCATACACATCTGAATTTAAAACATCACCAAAATTCACAGTGATGCGTTCTGGATTCGGCAACTCCAAACCAACGCAAGTTTTACCGGGAATAACTTCAACAACCCTCACTCGACTCACCGAAAGCGAACGCGCGATGTCTTTGGCTAAACCACTTAATTTAGAGACTTTAGTCCCTGCGCCTAATTGTAACTCAAAACGGGTAATCACTGGTCCTGGATGAACCGCAACCACCTGTGCTGAAATCCCAAAGTCCATTAGATGCTGCTCTAGATCGCGAGACAATCCTTCAAGTTCAACAGCACTATATCCTTTTTGGGCTTTA
The DNA here is from genome assembly GCA_010030245.1 of Gammaproteobacteria bacterium. Classification (GTDB taxonomy): domain Bacteria; phylum Pseudomonadota; class Gammaproteobacteria; order Legionellales; family Legionellaceae; genus UBA2653. The sequence continues at coordinate 2,081 of RGPR01000045.1, read as the reverse complement.
ACCTTGCCGGTTTGAGCAAGTAATTCCAATGGAGGCAACACTTTTTCATCGGTACTTGGTAAAGGCATTTGCATGGGCTTTGATTGACGCGCTGGAGGCATTGGGACTGGTATGTGATTGCCATCGTCTACTTTGACAAGCGCTACAGAAGGTTTTTTACGAGCCACAGGTTCTAAGCGTGGTCTTGATTCAATTGGGTTTGACATGATAGGCCACTTGGGTAACTGCCAGCTAGACATATGTCGTTGACAAAGCCCTATCGAGCTTAGTGCCTTATCCCAAAACACACAACTTATCCGCCCAAGATATTCCAAACCACTAAGCCAAGACATACCTAAAAGCCAGGTTAAGCCGATAGACCATAAAGCCAATAAAATTAGTAAGGTGCCTGGGCCTTCAAAGCCTTGCCAGAAAAAATGCAATAAATATAGTCCTAAAGCCCCCCCCGGAGTTGCGAGTTGCAGTTGGCGATGCATTAAAATGTCAAAAAGGCCACATGATCCCATCACGATAAAAAGAAGACCACAACAACGCACAACCAACAAGGCCCAATGGAGTTCTAAAAATTTTTGCTTTTGGGTATCGATAATTAAGTGGGTCGAAACAGCCACGATGCCAAAAGGAATAAGATAGGCAACATAGCCAAAGGCTTGAAATAATATTTTTGCAATATGCTGGCCAATATGGCCGGCAGAATTTTGCCAAACACTCGATGTAGGTGGTGCATTCGGCAACACATACGTGCATAATGCCAATAAAACGAGCGCAGCAAAGCATACACTCACGCCAAATACACCCTGATAAAGATGTTTTTTAACCAAAAAAAGATGCGCATGCGAGTGATGATTTACAGTAGAATGTCGGTGTTTAGCCATGCTTGTTCTTAACATAATTTATTTTGCTTGCCATAAGCCCATCTTAGCATATTAATCTGCTTAAACGTAAGTCTAACTTGAGTCTCATATGAGTTCGTATTACACTTTTTAGCAATCAAACCTTCACTTGAGGAAATAACATGATCCAACACCATCGCCTTATCATTCTTGGCTCTGGCCCTGCAGGCTACGCTGCAGCAATTTATGCTGCTCGTGCGAATTTAAAACCTGTGGTTATCACCGGCATGCAACCAGGCGGACAACTCACCACCACCACTGAAGTGGATAATTGGCCCGGTGATGTCAGTGGCTTAACAGGACCTGCTCTCATGGAACGCATGGAGCAACATGCCAAACGTTTTGATACTGAGGTTATCTTTGATCAAATCGAACAAGTGTCTCTTGAGCAACGTCCTTTTATTTTAAAAGGGCAAGAGCACAGTTATAGCTGTGATGCCTTAATCATCGCCACAGGTGCTAGTGCAAAATATTTAGGCTTGGCATCTGAACAAGCTTATCAAGGCCGAGGCGTATCGGCCTGTGCCACCTGTGATGGTTTTTTCTACCGTCAAAAAAATGTCTGTGTGGTTGGTGGTGGGAATACTGCTGTTGAAGAGGCGCTTTATTTATCCAACATCTGTCAAAAAGTCACCCTTATTCATCGCCGTGATAACTTTAGAGCTGAAAAAATCCTGCAAGACCATTTATTTAAAAAAGTCGCCGAGGGTAAAATTGAGATCATTTATGATCATGAGGTCACAGAAATCTTAGGTAATGAAGTAAAAGTGACCGGCTTACAACTGAAAAACACTAAAAATGAGCAGTTACAAACAATTGATAGCGATGGCATATTTATTGCCATTGGCCATCAACCGAACACTCAAATTTTTGAAGGCCAATTGACGATGCGTAATGGTTATATCATCATTCGCTCCGGTCTTGATGGCGGAGCAACCGCAAGTAATATCCCAGGAGTATTTGCCTGCGGCGATGTTGCCGACAGTGTGTATCGACAAGCCATCACCTCCGCAGGCTTTGGTTGTATGGCAGCCCTTGATGCCGACAAATATCTTGCCGACCATTAGGCCTGTATGCTCACCCACAAGTGCTTAGCAGGGGCATATTGTGGGTGGCTGATGAGAAATTCTTTCAAGCCTATGCGCGCCACATTCTCTTGATGATTAAGTCTATCTAGTATCAATAAGT
>RGPR01000044.1 GCA_010030245.1 Gammaproteobacteria bacterium | reverse complement strand
GCGAAGTGGCTGAGGAGGTAATAAATAATTTGGCTATTCCAAAATCTAAAAATAATCTTTTCTCTTAAAATTAAAGCTCATAACTCATTGATTTAATTGGTGTCCCAGGCAGGATTTGAACCTGCGACCTGCCCCTTAGGAGGGGGCCGCGCTATCCAGCTGCGCCACTGAGACAGTATTTTACATGCTGATGTAGTTTGGACCTCCACCACCTTCGGGAGCTTGCCAAACAATGTTTTGTTTAGGATCTTTGATATCACAAGCTTTACAGTGTAAACAATTTTGGGCATTAATCTGTAGCGTTGGGCCAGAATTGGTTTGCACAATTTCATATACCTGCGCTGGACAGTATCGAGTCTCTGGAGAATTATACATGTTATAATTTACATTGATAGCCATTGTTGGATCTTTTAATACTAAATGTGGCGGTTGGTCTTCTTCATGATAGGTATTACTTAAAAATACTGAACTTAAGCGGTCAAACGTAAGGATACCATCAGGTTTTGGATAATGAATGGGTTTGCTATATTTGGCAAGCAGTAGATTTTGATAGTCGGCATAATTTTTAAAGGTCCAAGGCTCATAACCTCGAGTGATATAGGTTTCAATCGCGGCTAGAATTAAGCCCGGAATTAAGCCATAACGAAAACCAGGACGAATATTTCTGACCTTATACAAATCCTTAATTAACCAGTTTTCTTCTGCAATAGATTGAAAAGAATGGATTTCTTTACCTTTCTGATGATGCTCACGTATATAACTAAAACATGCTGCAGCGGCAAGCATTCCTGATTGCATGGCAGGATGAATGCCCTTGATTTGTGGCACATTTAAAAAACCAGCGGCGTCACCTATGAGCATGCCGCCAGGGAAGGTAAACTTAGTCATCGATTGATAACCACCCTCAATAAGGCTTTTGGCCCCATAAGAAATACGTTCACCATCTTTAAGCATTTTGCTAATTTTTGGATGGGTTTTGAAGCGCTGCATTTCCTCAAATGGACTAAGATATGCATTTGAATAGTCCAAGCCGACAACAAAGCCTAAAGCAATTCGATTGTTGGGCAAATGATATATAAAAGAACCGCCGTAGGTGTCACTAGCTAATGGCCAGCCCACGGTATGAATCACTAAACCTTCTTGGTGGTTTTTTTCAGGCACCCGCCATACTTCTTTGATGCCTAAGGCATAGGTTTGCGGGCATTTGCCTTGTCTAAGTTGAAAGCGCTGTATAATTTGACCGCTTAAGTGTCCTCGACAACCTTCGGCAAAAATCGTTTGTTTGGCATGGATATGCATTCCTGCTTGATATCGAGGCGTTTTTTTACCTTCTTTATCAATGCCCATATCACCTGTAGCGACGCCTAAGACATGGCCTGCTTTGTTATAAATAACCTTAGAGGCTGCAAAACCCGGATAAATCTCAACACCAAGTTCTTCGGCTTTTTTAGCGAGAAACTGGGTAAATTCACCCAAAGAAATCAGGTAATTACCATGATTATTCATTGGTTTTGGGGTGGGAGTACGTAAGGCATGTTTTTTTGATAGGATGTAAAATTTATCTTTTTTGACCGGGCACAGCAGGGGAGCCTGTTCCCATTCTTCTGGCAGTAATTCTTTTAACACTTTAGGGTTTAAAACAGCGCCTGATAAAATATGTCCACCAATTTGTGCAGATTTTTCCAATACACACACCTTGATGTCTTTTTTATTTTTTTGGGCGAGCTGTTTTAGATGAATAGCTGAGCTTAGCCCTGCAGGGCCTGCGCCAACAATGAGCACATCAAATTCAATTGTTTCTTCTTCTTGGCTCATACCAAAAACCTTTTTCATCATGAGTATCTTTTGATAAGCTTGGCATGGCTTAAAAATTATGGCAAGGGGATTTTAGTGGATATTTGGGGTAAATTAAGCAAACTAGAAGAGGTTTCAGATGCATTTGGACTTTCATGGCCTAATGCTTTAGAAATTTTAAAGCAAATTAAAAGTGAGTGTCTTGAAATTGAAGAGCAGCTTTTGTGTGAAAAAATTGATAAAGTAGCTTTGCAAGAAGAAATTGGTGATCTGTTACATGCCACAACATCGCTTGCGTGGTTTTGCGGCTTTGATAGTCAAGAAACCCTAATCCAAAGTACAGAAAAATTTGAACAGCGTCTTGCGATGATGAAAATACTTGCTAATAAACAGGGCTTGCAAAATCTTAAAGGCCATAGTTTTGATGAGCTGATGGCATTTTGGCAGCAAGCTAAACAGCATTTGCAGCGCTGAATTATGATTAGGTAACAGAAGGATGCACATTCTTATTCCCATCATCTTCCTACTTTGTGCTTGGAGACGGTATTAAATTATCTGGGTTAAATTGGTGATTATCAATAAGCTTGTTTGATAATTGGTTAATGAGGTAGCTAAACATGAGGCAACTAGACATTAATAAGCACATCGTTAAAAGTGTTGGTGCTGTAATATGTGGCATGACAACCAATGCGACAATGATAATTGAGCTGATGAAGGTCATTTGCTGTCCCATTTTCACGCCAAACTCTGTTATTGCGAATGATCGCTCGTTATCAGTTTGTGCTTTATTCCATTTTTCACAAAAATTATAGGTTATAAGAATTAATTTGGCGCTAACAACAATGATGGGGGCAATAAGCATTAAGTTGAAGGGCGCGTTGAGGGCTGAATTGCCCAAGTTTTCTATCAACAACAGGCTAATCATTGCAAGCGCTTGGGCTATTGATACAGAAAGATTTTTCTTGAGCTCCCTGAGTTTATTCTTTTTTTGTTCCTTAAGCGCATCCAAAAGCGCATCCAAAAGCGCATCCAATATCTCGGGGCTTTTAACATCTTCTATGAGCTTATCATATTGAGCTTCTGTTTGTTTATATTCTTGTACGCTCATATAAATATCGAAAATAAATCCTACAAGGGTAAAAGCATCTCCAATGCTGGAATGATGACGGCAAGACGCAATAAATATATTGAAAAAGTAAAAGGCGTTGATAGGTGCCCAGACAAGATCGTTCATAAATTTAGCTGCATGAAGTTCTAAAAACTTCATTTCACTGGTTTTAATGTCGTGAGTATTCGAAACATTCTTGTGTGCAAAAGCTTGAGAAAGTGTAGCCATAACATTAATGACATAAAAGCCGACACTGCAGAAACCATTGGCAACATCAGCAGGATGCATTACTTGACTAAATTGATTCATCATACCGAACATGGTTCGCTCCCACATAATACCTAAACGGAAGGCGTTGAAATCAATTAACACATCACGTGCAGTATCAATTGGGGATGTCGAATGTTGTGAATCTGCTGACTTTTGTACAGCTAATACTTTTTGTATATCACTCGTTGTTAACTCTTGTGGCGTACCTGGAATTTGGGCTGCTTCCTGGTCTAACTCCTTTGTTTGAGTTGATGATGTTCTGAATTTTTGGGCTCTTCTTAATTCACTGATAGTATTGATATCTCTACTCGCCTTTGGGCAATAGGATTTAAAAACATCAACATCAAGATAATATTTTTTGATTAAGAGATCGCAGTAAAAATTATTTAAAGTTATATCTTGCAGTAAACCAGGATCCTTGTTGAAGACTTGTCTTAGCGCATCAATTTGAAAAAGTATATCTGAATATTCGTCATAATCTTTTTGTTCAATAACTTTTGGGTTAATATCAGTATTCTCAGTCATTTTAGTGCTCTTTAATAGTCCGCATGTATAAATTTTAACATATTTTTTAATTTTTGTGCGATTATTAAAAAAAAAAACAGCAGTGAGAATTGTTACGGAACATGTTATGATGCTTGAAACCTAATTTAGCATTTTTCATATGAAAAAAGAGTTTTTAATTAAACGGCCTTTGGCTTGGTCTTTGGGCTGGCGTTATACCAGGGCTAAAAGTAAAAGTCAGTTTGTATCGTTTATCTCGCTGACCTCTATTTTAGGGATAGCCCTAGGGGTTGCAGTGTTGATCACCGTATTATCAGTGATGAATGGCTTTGATGTTGAAATTCATAAACGTTTTTTTGATATGGCGCCAGCTGTGACGATTAATGGGCGTGATAATGCAGTTGAGAATTGGCGTGCGCTGCTTGCAAAAATGCAGCAAAACGATGAGGTGGTGGCAGCAAGTCCTTTTATTGGCACGCAGGGACTTATTTCTTATCAAGGTCAAGTGCAGCCATTGGTGATGACCGGTGTCGATTTTGCAAGTGAACAAGCGTTTTCGAATTTATCGCATAAATTGATAGTGGGGAGCCTAGAAAGTGTTCCCGCGTTTGGGATTTTAGTGGGGCAAAATTTGGCGGAAGCATTAGGTTTGATGGTAGGTGATAAGATTACCGTCATGTTGCCGCAGGCCACACCTTCACCAATTGGGATGATCCCACGCTTTAAGCGCTTTACAGTTGCCGGCGTTTTTTCGGCAGGCAGTGGTTTTAACTTTGATAGTAAATTGGCGTTCATTCGTCTTGAAGATGCGCAATTGCTTTTACAGATGGGTGATAAGGTCAGCGGTATTAAATTGAAGTTAAAAAATGTCTATCAAGCGCCTGCTTTTGCGCAAAAAACGGCGAATCAACTCGGCCTTGCTTATGTCGTTGGTGATTGGACGCTCAGTTATGGTCCTTTTTTCCATGCTGTTCGGATGGAAAAAACCATGATGTTTTTTATCTTGATGTTGATTATTGCTGTGGCCGCGTTTAATTTGGTATCTTCACTGGTGATGGTGGTCACCGATAAGCAATCTGAAATTGCCATCTTGAGAACCTTAGGTGGAACGCCACGTTTAGTCATGATGGTTTTTATGGTACAAGGAATTATGCTAGGTCTTATTGGAACCTTATTGGGTCTGGCGATGGGTTTGTTGCTGGCTTTAAATGCAACGGCAATTGTTGATTTTATGCAAGCACATATGGGCTTACAATTTTTATCTTCTAATATTTATTTTGTAGATCATTTGCCTGTGCATATTGATATTTGGGACATCGTGAAAGTGGTTAGCATTGCTTTTGGCATGAGTTGGTTGGCAACCCTTTATCCTGCATGGCGAGCGGGTCGCGTGATTATCACGGAGGCATTGCATCATGACTAAGCAAGATGTTTTATTACAGGCAGAAAAGGTTCACAAAACTTATGATGATGCGGGCAATTTAGTACAGGTTTTAAGTGGTATTGATTTGTCGTTAATGCATGGCGAACGCATTGCCATCGTCGGCCCGTCAGGCTCTGGCAAAAGTACTTTACTGCATTTGTTTGGCGGGCTAGATTTTCCAAGTGCAGGCAGGATTAAGGTGGCTGGCAAGTCTTGGCAAGATTTTAGTGAAAAAGAAAGATGTTTATGGCGTAACCAAAATCTAGGTTTTGTGTATCAATTTCATCATTTATTTCCTGAATTGTCAGCGCTTGAAAATGTGATGATGCCTTTATTGTTGGGGAAAATGCCGCAAAAGCAGGTGCTTGAACATGCCAAAGAATTATTAGCACATATGGGATTGGCTGAGCGTTTTTTGCATCGACCGCACCAACTCTCTGGAGGGGAACGGCAGCGTGTGGCAATTGCCCGAGCGATGGTAACCTCACCTAATTGTATTTTAGCAGATGAACCAACTGGCAATTTGGATGGCCAAACCGCTGAAATGGTTTTATCGCTGTGGACAAGTTTGCATCAATCGTTAAATACAGCGCTGATTGTGGTGACACATGATTTGTCTTTAGCCAAGCAAATGGATAAAATCTATGTGTTAAAAGATGCAATTTTACAAGTTTATCAACCTGGTTGAATCATGGAAATACAAAAAACAATACGCCCACCTCATGGCATCAGTGCTTATACCAATCAATCCATCACGGTAGATGATAAGCTTTATTCAAAAAGTTTATTGATAGGGCACTCTCTTTTGGAAAGTGAATTTGGTGGCTTCGATATCACTTTTGATGACTGGGAAAAGCTTGATTTAGCAACTTGTGAACTGGTCATTATCGGGATTGAAGGTGGTATTGCCCAACTACCCATGAATTGGCGTGTATTTTTTGCCAATAAGCGCATTGGTTTAGAAGTCATGAGTATTGGCGCGGCTTGCCGTACATTTAATATTTTACTTGAAGAAGAGCGCCAAGTATTGGCCTGGTTTATATTCAATGAAACCATCTAAGACTTTATCGATTATTGTGGATTCAGCTTTTGAAGGTGAAATGCCTGGCAACCCGCATTTATATTCGCATCATCCACTCGAAAATTTACTACTAGCGCTTGGCCAAAACGGTATAGCCAATGATGTTGCTAAAGATTTAGGCCTTAAACCTGGACATTACTGGATATTAAGTCCGGTTTTTTTTCATACCACACATAATGATGTATTGATGGTTGGGGTTGCTGAGAAAAATGAACAAAGCTTGATGTATGAGGCTTTAAAAACATTTGTTGCCGGAGATGGCTTTGAATTGTATTGCTATCAAGATCATCTGTGGTTAATTCATGCGCCACATATGCCAAGCTTAAATAGTGAAATTTTACCGAGGGTGATGCATCAATCCTTGAAGCCATTTTTAGATGAATGGCCAATTGTTTGGCGTCAATGGTTTACCGAAGTCCAAATGCTTTTTCATGCGCAAGGTTTTTCAAGCGCAAATGGAGTTTGGTTGTGGGGGCAGGGAGAGCTTGTTGGTAGTTGTCAGTTGAAAACCTATCCGATAAGCAATAACTGTCATATTCCGAGACATTTATTGCGCAATGATAATGAACAGTTTAAAACGCCTGCGGTGATCATCACCCAAGCGGAGTATCTCAATGATCTCGCTGCATTAACGCACAAATTTAAACAGCGCAGGTATTTGTGGCAAAATACCGACTACCAACAAAATCCAAGAACTTTATGGCAAAAAATAGTCAATTGGTATCATAAAAAATGCTAATCAAACAAAGACCTATCGCTGATAATTTGGATCATTGGCATGATGTTGATCCGCTTGTTGCCAGAATTTATGCTGCACGTGGGATTTCGGTGAGTGATGCTGATCTGTCGTTGAAAGGCATGGCTGATTATAAACAGTTGTTAAACATTGATAGTGCCTGTGAAAGATTAAAACAAGCTATTTTTCAAGATGAACACATCGTGGTGATTGGTGATTTTGATGCGGATGGTGCCACGGCAAGTGCACTCGCTGTTGCCGCACTCAAGGCTTTTGCAGCGCGCAAAGTGGGTTTTCTTGTCCCTAATCGTTTTGAGTACGGTTATGGGCTCAGTGAAGGTATTGTTGAAGAAGCACAGCGTCAGGGCGCACAACTTATTATCACTGTCGATAATGGCATATCTAGTCATCAGGGTGTAAGTCTTGCCAATAGATTAGGCATTGATGTGATTATTACCGATCATCATTTAGCAGGTGAAACCTTGCCTGAAGCCCATGCCATTATCAACCCAAATCAGCCCCATTGTCGATTTCCCAGTAAGGCCATTGCAGGTGTAGGGGTTATTTTTTATGTGATGAGTGCTTTACGAAAAGTCTTATCAGATGCCAATTGGTTTGTTGATAAACCGATGCCAAATATGGTTCAATTTTTAGATTTACTGGCGCTTGGTACAATTGCGGATGTGGTGCCTTTAGATAAAAATAATCGGATTTTGGTTAAACAAGGATTACTTCGCATCCAGCAGGGGCTTGCAAGGCCTGGAATTAACGCCTTACTTCAAGTGGCAGGACGTCAGGCCCATCGGTTGAAAGCGAGTGATTTAGGTTTTGCAATTGGTCCACGTTTAAATGCAGCTGGACGATTGGATGACATGTCCTTGGGGATATCCTGCCTGTTAGCAGATGATATCAATGAAGCGCTGCCTAAAGCGCGTCAATTAGATACATTGAACCAAGAACGGCGTCAAATTGAAGGCGAAATGCAGGCCCAGGCTATGCTCGCTATTGAAAAAATTTATGGTAGCTTTAATCTCAGTGAATCACAGGCTGCAGGAATTTGTTTATATGATGAGTCATGGCATCAGGGCGTTATTGGCATTTTAGCAGGTCGATTAAAGGATAAGTTTCATAAACCAGCCATCGTTTTTGCCAAAGGCCAGCATGATGAATTGAAGGCTTCAGCGCGTTCGGTCATCGGCTTAAATATTCGTGATTTATTAGCTGCCATCGACCTTCAATACCCTGGGCTAATGCTGAAATTTGGCGGACATGCCATGGCTGCTGGTTTAAGCATTCGTGGTGTGGACTTTGCTAAATTTAAACATGCTTTTGAAGGCATGCTTGCCTTACATGCCATAGAAATTGATCATACGATTTATAGTGATGGGCAGTTAAAGGGAAAAGATTTTAATTTAAAAACTGCACATATTTTAAATCAAGCTGGCCCTTGGGGACAACTTTTCCCCGAACCTTGTTTCGATAATCAATTTGAAATACTTGATCAACGGCTAGTTGGTAAAAATCATTTGAAGTTGACACTTCGCCCATTAGAAGAAGATATTATCATTGATGCAATTGCTTTCAATATTGACCTCGATCATTGGCCAAATCAGCGTATTAAGCGAATTCATGCAGCGTATCAATTAGATATTAATGAATATCAGGGGCGACAACGTTTACAATTGATGATTAATGCCATGGAAGCAGTTGCTCATGATGTTTATCAAGAATTGGTATAAGTGTTATTAAGGAGCGAATGAAATGGCATTGTCTAGCCATGAAAACAGAAAAATAGCTTTAGCTGCAGTTAGGGATTTCGGTGTTTCTCAAGGTGTTTGGATTCAATTGGTTATCGACATGGTTTTTCAGGCAGCCAACCCAAGAGCTTTGGCTTTAGCACTTATAGTTTTAAAAAATCATGCCTCTTCGACATGGGGTTCAGTGCTTAGAGGTTCAGAAGAATTCAATAGAATATATACTATTATGCATTTTCTTCTAAAAAATGATGAACCAGTGTTATTGATGCTGGCCTTGGTGATATTAAATCGTACGCCGCGATTTAATGTCCAGCTGTCCATACTGACGCCTCATCAGCACCTACGACCTGGGCATGTTTATCTTCAAGCTATAGGTGGGATAATCACCTATTCGGTTATTGGCCCATTAGGGGAACTGATCATGCAACAACCGACAAGCATCAAGTCCCCTGAGCCATTTACACTTGAACAGTTACAGCTTTATAAAGAAGATATATTGCAACAAATGTCAGCGCAGCAGCATTTGCGTCGACATGATAAGTCATGGTCAGAGCGATTGTTCCAAGCTGTGCTGCAGTCAAGACATCCTCTGGCTTTTGCGGTTCTTGTGGCTAAATGTCAAGAGTTGAATGTTTGGAATGGGGAAAATGCAGCAGGGCTTTTGCATGACCTTACAGCAATATTGCCACAATGGGTGAGCATCCCAGGTTTTATTGCAAGTTTTCTGGATTTATCTTTGGGTGATTTTAACGCATTAAATCCAAACGGATTTGAACCTCAACGCTTCACTGCTATGCTTACCGAAAAACCTTACAGCCAATCTTCAACTACTCGAGAATTGTGCCTGTATTTGGGATTGAGCTTGTGCAAAGGTGAATATCAACACTTAGATCCTGAAGTAAAATTTAAATTTTTTAAATCCATCGAACTGAGCCACGAGCAGTTTTTGCATACCACACTTGATGATCCTAGCGAAACTGCAGCGCAGCGGGGGGGGATGTGTTGCGGCGAATATTAGTTCTATTTTTTTTACAAGCATTAAGTGCTTTAATGTGGGCGCATCAGCCTTTGAAGTTTTTAGCGGAACTTAAGGGAAGACATGATGTCGCTTCGAAAATTTATGATGCTTATTGCAAAACATGCCATGATCCAAAGCCGCAGATTCCAGTTGGTGCGCCTCGTATCAACGACACTAATGAATGGGCTGGGCGCTTAAAAGATAGAAAAAAATTGCTGCAACATACTTTTGAAGGTTATCAATTGATGCCTGCAAGGGGGGGATGTTTCGAATGCAGTGATGAACAATTGGTTCAAGTTATTGAATTTATGACCAAAACCAAAGTTAATTAACACAGTTTAATTCATTTAGATTTTATTTTAAATAAAAAGCTAAAGTTTTAATCAATATGTCCGATATCATCATTAGAGTACATGATGGAGGACTCAAATGCGATTAAAACTTTGGATGAGTATCTTGCCGATTGTTTTGGCTGGTTGTCAGAGTAATTCAGTACCCATTGTCGATGATGCAGGACATGTGCATTACACCGCTTCGATGGATAGTGACTCTCGAGGCAGCTTTTCATTTCCATCGAGCATGGAAACAGGCGGACGAAAAACATTTATTTTTGATCCGAATATCCCTGCCTGGGCAGCTTATGATGCTTCAGGGCAATTGGTTAAAACTGGAAGTGCATCTGGCGGTCGGGATTTTTGTCCGGATGTCGATCGCCCGTGTCGAACTGTGACAGGAACATTTTCTGTTTATTCGAAGAAAGGGCCTGATTGCACCTCAAGTGCTTATCCTATTGAAACCAATGGCGGGGCGAGAATGCCTTATTGTATGCATTTCTTCCAAGGCTACTCGATACATGCAGCTTATGAAGTACCAAAATATAATGCCAGCCATGGTTGTATTCGTGTTTTACCAGATGCAGCACGTTGGTTAAATCAAGATTTCATGAATGTTGGTACTAAGGTTATTGTTAAACCTTATAGTTCTTGATATTTCTTGAGATATTTGGGAAGATCGCATAGTTGTGATCAAGGAGCAACTATGCGAAAACTTTCCTCAATTCCTGTTGTGGTTAAAAGTGGTGAAAAATACCAAACTGAACAGGGTTTTTCGGCCATTAAAGACGGTGTTAAGCTTTGCGGCCAAACCGATGTTGAACAACGTTTAGCAAAACCGGAGTGGTTACGGGTTAAAGTTTCCAATTCGCCTAATTATCAAAAATTAAAAACCAGTGTCAGAGAACATCAGTTAGCAACAGTCTGTGAAGAAGCAAAATGTCCTAATATTGCTGAATGTTGGTCCCATGGTACCGCAACCATTATGCTAATGGGGGCAGTCTGTACCCGCGCTTGTCGTTTTTGTGCAGTCGATACGGGCAATCCGAAAGGGTGGTTAGATAAAGATGAACCGCAAAAAACAGCAGAAACAGTTGCCTTGATGAACCTAGATTATGTTGTTTTAACCTCAGTGAATCGTGATGATTTAGACGATGGTGGTGCGAAACACTATGCAGATACTATTGTAGCGATTAAAGCACGTTGTCCTTTGACCAAGGTCGAAGCGCTCACACCAGATTTTCAAGGCAAGCAGGCAGATATTCGAACCTTGCTTGATAGTGGGGTCGATGTTTTCGCACAAAATGTAGAAACAGTGGAACGTCTGACGCATCCTGTTCGTGATATTCGTGCAGGTTATTGGCGCACGATTAAGGTATTAGAATATGCTAAATTGTATCGACCACAGGTGTTAACCAAAACCAGTCTGATGTTAGGTCTTGGTGAAACTTTTGATGAAATTGTGCAAACCATGGATGATTTACGTGCCCATCAGCTTGATATTTTGACACTTGGACAATATTTACAACCGACAGCCAACCATTTACCGGTCAGTCGTTATGTCCCGCCAGAGGAGTTTACGCAACTTCGAGAAATTGGACTAGCAAAGGGGTTTTTTGAGGTTGCAGCAGGCCCAATGGTGCGCTCAAGCTATCGTGCAGATAGAGTATTTAAGCGCAATAACCTTGACCAAGATTTGCCATAAACGGCAGGTTCTGGGAAGGTATACCTGGATTGCACAAGCCTGCTATGTTGAGAGTATTCAGAGGCTAAAACTGCTTGTTAACTTGAGATGAGCGTCACCTGCCATTAAATCGATTTCGAGAGGGGTGATTTTGATATACTCGCTTGGCTTATTTGCGCGCTGATAATGACTGATATATTCATCTATTTTAGCGTGGGTTATTACTGTTGATAACAAGTCATGAAGAAATTTAGGTTTTGCGTAGAAAGCTTGGGTTTTATCTAAGTTAGAGGCTTCTAAAAGAGCTTTTACCACATCAATAGACTCTTTACATGCTGCCAAATAAAGTGCTTGCTGACCCGCATTGTTTTTAGCATTTGTATCGGCGCCGAAGTGCAAAAGTTGCCTAATGATTTCATGACAGCCCATATATGCTGCGATGTGAAGCGCTGTATTGCCATCATTGCTTTTAGCATTTGCATCCATTGTATATTGCAATAGTTGCGGAATGATTTGATGCACACCAAAATGTGTTGCAATATGCAGCGCGGTATATCCATCTTTGTTTTGAATAGTGGTTTTTGCACCGCATTCTAACAGTTGGCTAACTAATTGATAATACCCATTAGATAAAGCGATATGCAGTACTGTATATCTATCTTTGTTTTGAATATTTGTGTTGGCACCATATGCTAAAAGTTTGCCAATCACGCCATCATGTTGATGCGATAAAGCGATATGAAGCGCTGTATGGCCATCTTTGTTTTGCGTATTGACTTCTGCACCAGCTTTTATAAGTTGGTCAATTACGTCTTGATCACCAGATTCTGCGGCAAAATGGAGCGCTGTGTTACCATGTTTGTTTTGAGTATTGACTTTTGCACCCCATCGTAAAAGGAGTTTAAGCACTCGATAATGCTTAAATTTAAGGCCAAGATGATGCGCTTGATGACCATAGTCCATATGTTTAACGGCGATATGAAGTGCTGTATAAGTAACTTTATTTTGAATATTAACTTGAGCGCCCGATTGCAATAATTGTTTAACGACTCGGTGATGCATAAATGCAGCGGCGAAATGAAGCGCTGTATGACCATCTTTGTTTTGCGTATTGACTGCTGCACCACTTTTTATAAGTTGGTCAATAACATATTGAACGCCAGATTTAGCGGCGAAATGAAGCGCTGTAAAACCATCTTTGTTTTGAATATTAACTTGAGCGCCCGATTGCAATAATTGTCGAACAACGTGGTGATGCTTAAATTTAGTGGCAACATGAAGCGCGGTATGGCCATTTTTGTTTTGAGAATGAGATTCTGCTCCCCATGTTAATAGTTGTTCCACGATTTGATGATGTCCATAATATGCGGCGATATGAAGTACTTTTAGATCATTTCGTATGCTTGTATTTGGATTTATTCCTGTTGTTAATAGTGAAGTAACTGCAGCAAGATTGAGATCGCTTACTGCAAGATATAAACAGTATATTGTGTTTGAATTGGTTTTTATCTCTAGTATCTTATCGACAAGTTCCTGAGGAAATGTTTTTTTGGGTAGAATAAGTCTAATTGAGAATGCTTCATAATGTTTAAATGGCATATGAGCCAAAGCACGCTTAATATTTTTTTCAGGCGCGATTGGTGGAAAATGGTTGGCGTCAATCGATTGCCATGTTGAATCTAAGGGGTTATAAGTGATACAAATAGAATGCCCGATCCCACTTGCACTAATAAGGTCTAATAAAAACGGAAGGGGTTGCTGATAATCAGAACCTTGTATTTGTTGTTGCAGTTCAATTAGCAAGGGTTCAATCGTTTCAATTTTAAACCTACCATATTGCCAAATAGGGGTTGTTTTAAGTCCATCATATTTATCAGGATTGAGCATGGCATCAGATGAGGCGATTGTACTGATTTTTTCAAGATCATTTATCAAAATCGATTCGTTTAATATCTTAGAGCTCAATATATAATTTTGATAAAGACATAGACTGTCAAAAAAGGCATGAACATCTAATAATTCAAGCCGAACTTGTGTTGCTTCTTCGGTTTCTTTACCTTTTAAGGCTTCTTTCCTTAAAAGCAAATCATCTAAATCTTGAACAATTTTTATAGTTCTTTCAAGAAATTTCTTAGTATTGGCTGTCAAAATGGATTCAATTTGAGTCATAGCAAAACCTCGGCACATGCCCGCTTCTTCTACAGGGTAATTTAATTTTCTGGCTGCAGCTATCAGAGAGCTGTGGTGAATAAAAAATTGATTTTTAGGCATGATTGATTTACCCCAAAGACAGATGACAAGTATAGATAG
>RGPR01000043.1 GCA_010030245.1 Gammaproteobacteria bacterium | reverse complement strand
GATGTCGTTCAAGCATTACTAAGAATAGAACGCGTCAATCCTAATCTACACAAAACAGATGGCGCCACCCCTCTTTATATCGCCGCGCAAAAAGGCCATCATCACATCGTTCAAGCATTGCTCGACAAATCAGGCATAGACCCTAATCAACCTATGGCCAAAGGTGCTACGCCGCTTTTTATCGCTGCATATCACGGTCATTTGCAAGTCGTTCAAGCATTATTAGAACGAGGGCTAAACCCAAATCAAGAAATGGCTAATGGTGACACCCCTATCGATCTAGCTGCAAAACAAGGTTATCATGAAGTCGTTGAAGAATTACAAAGAGGAGAAGAAAATTCCCATCATAACAAGGCTGTTTTCTCACCGTCCCCTTAAGACAACAAAAGCGGATAAAAGTTACGATAGTGAAGAACTTAGAAATTCTATTTGAACAAAATCATCCAATCTGGCAATACTTAGATAGGGAATGCCCATATCGGCTGGAGCCTTGACAAAGATCAACATTTGATTGAAAACTTATTTGCCAGAATAAAATATTTTAAAGGGGTTTGATAAATTAAAACGCAATTATGCGTCCCTTGAAACCTTATTATGGTTTAGGAAAAAATCATTATATAATGCATAAGCTGAAGCACTCATACAGATAGCTGCAATTACAAGTCCTATCAAAGCCATGCTCATTGGTGTCAATGAACATATTAGAGCTGTAGCCATAACAACTACACCCACTGCACTTAAAAGCGTACATGCTCCTGACTTAACGACAGGCCGTGCGAAAAAAGAACTAAAACCTTGGTCACACTTGGCATTACGGTCCTTAGGACTGAATACCACTTGTGGTAATTTAACCATATTTAGCATATCACGGCTAAATGTTGCAGGATAAGTCTGATTTAAAACAAAATAACTCAGTAAACCATCCTCTCTTGGGTTTTTAGCATAAACCATACCAGTACTTGAAATATAATGAACATCCCTAATCGCACATCCTTGACCAAACTGCCCCATATTTGATAAAGCCAATATCACATCTGAGCTTGCAACAGCTACACCAGCATCTTTGGCTCTACCAGAGCAGCCTTCAACAGTATAATTATTCCAAATATCATTTCCTGGATAAGAAAAGCGATCTGACTCAACAATTTTAAGTAAGCGGAAACCGGCGGTATAATTTTTCCCATCCTTTGGAAATTCCAGTTGCGAAGCTATCTTCCCTGTTTGGCCTTCAAATAAACCTAAACTGGGTCTTTGCATTAACCTAATGTTAGTTCCAGGTATTGTGTTTATGGAAAAATCATCGCGTATAGGTTTTTGATAAGGATCAAAATTCACTGTATCCACGCTATCTAAGCTAGACGCATGATTTATAAACAGTTGTTTTATAACACGCGGAAATAACTCTCTAACTTGTGATTCATACTTGCCTGCTAATTGCTGACATCCTATTGCTGGAATATTGATGACGAGACGCATGCCATCATCTTTGGCATGCTGATTTTGCATCAATAATCCTGGCAGTAATCGGCGCTCATATAATCGATAAAAAGCCCCTTCATTGATCTGACCTTCAAACAAAACTTCTGTCATGTCTGCAGTATCTTGACCAGATGAATTCTGTAACAATGCAGCAGCTACAAAAATAAAGTTTGTCTCAATGGGGTCAGTATGATTGACATGACGTTTCCATGCGCCATTATTATATGAGTGGGTACCAGTTGTCATAAATGACACATCCCCTAAGATAAATGTTGCTTCTGCATTCCAATTGTCTCCGTTTAATATTGTTGGAGATTTAGCGTATATTTTGGATCGCCGAGTATTCATGAGTAATACTATCAATTCTTTTGCATCAATTTCTTGAATATCAATTTGAGCCAATTGAGCTCGCAAATAAGGCCCAGTTTTTATAAGTTTTTTGCGTAACGATGCTAAATAATTTTCAGCTGCTGTTAATGTTGCATCTGAATATAAATAATAGCCTGTAGGATTTCGCATAATATTTTAGTTTCAAGGAAAAATTTAAAAAAAATATACCACAGCCCCCATTAGATATGAAGCCAATTCAATCAATAACCATAAAACTAAATATCATCATCCTTGATCTTGGCCACTAGAACTGCGCCAAGAAGTCTTTAGCAAGACTGAGAATTTCCAAGACGCTTCATTTGTGCACGCAAGGTATTCATCAAATTATCATTGTCATTAAACGATTGCAAACTGATTTTTACCAATATTTGGCCAGTAAGCAGCCATTATTTTAAGCATAATGAAGAACAAATTGAAACTGACCGTTTATATGTGATTTTAGCTAAAAATAGACTGATTAACTGACGAAATAGCATTGATGCCGATCAATCTAGTAAGCTGGTTCGCTATGATAATGCCACCCTATGCTGTTCTGCTAGATCATTATATAATCGATAAAGTGAAGCACTCAGGCAGATAGCTGCAATTGCAAGCCCTATCAAGGCCAAGCCCATTGGTGTCAATGAACATATTAAAGCAGTGGTTGCGGCAATGACAGCCAAAGCACTTACTAGCGTACATCCCCCTGATTTCACCACAGGACGTGCAAAAAATGAACTTTCTTCATAGCTGCTAGCTAAAGAACTTTTACTCGCTTGCATTGGGTTTTGATTAGAAGCCCTGTAAGCTACTTGAGGGACATCAACCATCTTTAACATAGCCTCCGTAACTTCAGAAGTCATACTCAACCTCTTTGATTGAATGCCCTGTATCAAACTGTCCTGCATTTAACATGGCTAATATCACATCAGAACTAGCAAAAGATGCGCCATCGTCTGTGTATCTTTTATCTCCCCAAATATCGTTTCCTGGAAAAGAAAAGTGATCCCAAGCAACAATTTTAAGCAAACGGAAGCCTGTTGAATAATCGCTACCATCCTTTGGAAATTCCAGTTGGGAGGCTATAGTCCCTTTCTGACCTGCAAATAAACGTTGGCTTGGCCTTTGCATTAACCTAATACCTGGACTTTCGTCACTGCCTGCAAAGAATTCATCACGCTCAGGTTTTACAAATGGATCAAAATTCACTGTATCAACCCTATCAAGGCTATGGGCATGATTTGTAAACAGTTTTTTTAATACCCGAGGCAGTGCCGCTCTGACTTGCGTTTGATAAGTGCCTGCAAATTGCCCACAACCTATTCCTGGAATATTGATAACAAGACGCACGTCATCGTTTTTGGCCTGCTGATTTTGCATTAATAATCCTGGCAGTAATCGGCGCTCATATAATCGATAAAAAGCCTCTTCATTGATCTTTTCTGCAGACAAAACTTCTGCCATATCTGCAGTACAAGTTCCCTTGTCATTGCGTAACAATGCACCAGCTACAAAAATAAAGTTTGTGTGAATTGGTAGTAGATGATTTACATGGGATTTACCACCCCAAGCACCATTGTTATATGAATGTGTTCCTGTTGTCGAAAATGATACCCCACCTAGAATAGAGGTTTCTTGTTCATTCCAATCGCTTCCATTTAAAACTGGCTGAGATTCAGCGAAGATTAGCGGTTTTCGGGTATTCATGAGGCATACTATCAATTGTTGGGCATTAATTTCTAACAATTCAACACTGTTTAATTGTTCTTGCAAATATTTCCCTGCTATATCAGGATATTGACATAATAACTCTAAATATACTTGAGCTTGTTTTAATGTTGCATTTGAATATAAGTAACAGCCGTTAGGTTCAATAGAAGTATGCATAATCATTTAATATCGAAGAAGAAAGTGCAAACATTATATCATCCCCTCTCAAAAAATGAAACAATTAAATTCAAAAAATACAAAAATGGAGCATGTTATCAATTTTAAACTTGTTGGCAATATGATAACATGCTGTTTTTATGAGGGAACAACAAAGACATGTTTAACTGGTTTCAAGATACATTACTCGCCTGGTTTAAAACGCATGGTCGTCATGATTTGCCCTGGCAAAACCATAGTCCATATTACACGTGGCTTTCTGAAATCATGTTACAACAAACCCAAGTCGCAACCGTTATTCCTTATTTCAAAAAATTTACTGATCACTACCCGGATATTATTACTCTCGCCAATGCCTCAGTTGATGAGGTTTTTCAATTATGGGCAGGTCTTGGCTATTATCATCGCGCCAAAAATCTATTGGCAACAGCGAAAATCATTGCGACAGAATATCAAGGTCAATTTCCAAATGACATGAAGGCCTTGCAAGCGCTTCCTGGGATTGGCCCCTCAACAGCAGCAGCTATTGCTAGCCTTGCCTTCAATCAAGCGCATGCTATTTTTGATGGGAATGTCAAACGCGTGCTGGCACGTTTTTTTGGTGTTGAAGGCCCCATCAATGACAAACATATCATTAACAACTTGTTCTTTTTAGCCCAAGAATGCATGCCCAATACAAATTGTAGTGATTACACTCAAGCCATTATGGATATGGGAGCAACGTGCTGTAAGCCTAAAAACCCACTTTGCCACAATTGTCCATTGCATCTAAAATGCATGAGCTTCCAAGAACACAAAACAGCCATTATCCCTGGCAAAGCCATTCGAAAAAAAGCACAAGATATACGTTATGATTTTGTGGTTTACTATAATCAAGCTGGTGAAATCTATCTAGAACAACGAACAGCTGAGGGGATTTGGCCACATTTATGGTGTTTTCCAAGTATTGAACAGTCATCAGATGGGAAACGCCAAATCAAGCATCAGTTAACCCATCAACGCATGGAGATACATCTACATTATCTCCAAAATCCAGCATTAACAGGTCCTTGGTTTAATCAAGCAAACATTGATAACTTGGCGCTACCTAAAGCACTTTCTCGGATGACTAAAGTGATTTTCCAAGATGTAAAATCTGCATTGCATTAATTGCATCAGCCTGACCATTAGCCGCAGCACGCCCAATCCAGTAACTCGCTTTTTTACGATTTTCAATCACGCCCTGACCATAATAATACATATAACCGACAGCATACTGGGCATCAGCTTGACCAGCTTTTGCTTCAGGCAATAAACGCACGAAAGCTTGCCTGTAATCCTGGACTTGGAAGCTTTCAATGCCATGTTTTATATTGTATTCATGGCTAAAACAACCATTTAGCAAAAATGCGACAGCAAGCATCCATCCTATTTTTCTCATTCCGAACCTCAATTAAAACAATGATTGACCAGATTTAGGTTTATCAGACAAAAAATCACTTTGGTATTGATCAAGCTTTAATATTTTGTGCTGACCGTTTTTTTCTAGTGTAACCTGAAACGCTTGTATATCAACTATTTTAACACCATCAGCCAACACATCTCCCACATGATAGCCTCTAACATCACCCGATGGTAACCTAAGCATGACTTCTCTTTTTGCGCCATCTTCATTAAATAAAATACCTGCCAATTGATAAGACACATTAAACGTTTGATGATAAGATGTCGGCGGCTCAGAAAATAATCGATTAGGTGCTAATTTGACGATCAGCTGAGGTTGTTCTGGCATATACGCCAGTGTATCTTGATAATGAAACTGTTGGTAAATGATGATGCAAATCCACAGCAAGCTTGACAAACCAATACCGAAAAAAACCGCGAGCCCCGCCCAGACAGCATGTTCAGATTGATAAGCAATCAAGAGCTCATGTTTGAGTTGTTGATAAATACGCTCAATTTGAGCCTGTTTTAATTGCACATAAATAGATTCAAGCATTGATTTAATCTTTTTCATATGTATAATAATTTTCCTTTTGACTATTATTTCAAGCAATATGAAACTCAAAAAATACTTTTTATCCGCACTTTTTTTAGTGGCTGCTTGTGCTCAAGCCACACCCTCTCAAGATGAGCAACATATTCTAAAAGCGATAAATCATTTTCGCATGACCCATTTGTTAATGCCATTAAAATTTGATGAACATTTGAATAAAATTGCCATGCAACACAGTCAAAATATGGCTAAACATCGCATACCTGTTGGCCACCAAGGCTTTGACCAACGTTTTAAAACCATCCGTCTACAAATTGATAATGTCGCTCAAGCAGCAGAAAATGTGGCCTCTGGTTTTAGAAATGTGGATATGGTGATTGATGGTTGGATTCATAGTCCCGGGCATCGCCAAAATATTTTAGGTTCATATCAGCTCACAGGTATTGCCATTGCTTATGACCAACAACATAAACCTTACTATACCCAAGTTTTTGCCAAGCAGCTTAAACTTCGACGAGGTATTCATTTGGCCTGAGGCAAAATATTTGCTATAAATGGATGAATTACTTTTTTCAAGGATGAAAATGACTGAACTTCATTTCGATACCCAATGCATTCATGGTGGTCAAGAAGCATGCCCACTAACAGGGGCTGTCATGCCAGCCATTTACACCAGCTCCACCTTTAAGCAACAAAGCCCTGGCAAGCATCATGGATTTGAATATTCAAGAACCAATAATCCAACACGCCAAGCTTATGAAAAATGCATGAGCGAACTTGAGCAAGGCAGACAAGCATTTGCGTTTTCCTCGGGGATGGCAGCTATTAATACCATTATAGACTGTCTAAACCCAGGAGACCATGTGATTGCAGGACAAGACCTCTATGGCGGCACTTATCGCTTATTTTCAAAAGTAAAACAAGGTTTATCGTTTACTTATGTCGATACCTCAACACTACAAGAGATAGAAAAAGCCTATCGCCCAAATACCAAAATGATTTGGCTTGAGACCCCTTCCAACCCCCTATTACAGTTAAGTCCCATTGAATCGATCGCTGCTTGGGCCAAAAAACATGATGTCATTTCAGTCGTTGATAATACCTTTGCCTCGCCTTGGATTCAAAATCCCTTAAGCTTAGGTGCTGATATCGTGACCCACTCTGCCACCAAATACCTGGGCGGACATTCTGATGTTATCGGTGGGATAGTCATTGTCAATGATGAGCCTGCGCTTATCGAACGTATTGCTTTTCTGCAAAATAGCTGTGGTGCAGTTCCTAGCCCTTTTGATTGTTACCAAGTCTTAAGAAGCCTCAAAACGCTATCACTGCGCATGGAAAGACATTGTGATAATGCCTTAAATCTTGCCAATTGGCTAGAATATCAACCTCAGGTAGAAAAAGTCATTTATCCAGGATTAAGTACTCATCCTCAACATGAGTTAGCTAAACAACAAATGCGACATTTTGGCGGCATGATATCGCTTATTATCAAGGGAGATTTACATTCGAGCATTCACTTTTTAGAACAGTGTCAGCTCTTTACTTTAGCTGAAAGTTTAGGTGGCGTTGAAAGTTTGATTGAACACCCTGCAAGCATGACACATGCATCTATTCCAAAAGAAATTCGAGAAGAACTTGGTATTACTGATGGTTTAATACGTTTGAGTGTTGGCATTGAGCATATAGACGACCTGAAAATCGATTTACTTCAAGCGTTTAAACAAGCAGGTCTCTAGACCTGCCCTTCACAAAATGATGGTAAGCTATCAATGCGAAACAATCTATCGATGCGATGACGGTGTTGCATCGAATACACCATTGAAAACTCTTGCTGGATACTTTCATCAAAATAACTGGGCTCATCAGAATCTAGCACCAAATACTTAGGGCCTTCTTTAAACCACTGGCAAAGCATTTGATCATCTCGGCTTGCAAGCACCGTTCCTGAAGAATAAAACATACTCGAATATTCAGGCGCCGTTAACACATAAATCAATTTTTCATCTACTGATTTTCTATCTTTGATCCAAGCAGCAATCATTTGATCATTGGATTTAGAAATTTGCACTGGGAACTTCCAAAATGAATAGCTTATACCAATCACAAGCATCGCCATGCTCATACAGAGAATTTGAAAAACAAGGCTAAATCGTTTTTCCAGATTGGTTTTAAACATAAGACTGGTAAATAACAGTGCAAATGCAGGCAAAACTGGAAAGACATAAGGATAAATGATATTGCGAGCAAAGGTGAAAAATATCAAGGGTAATAAAAGAAAACTCAACAAATAAATCAGCCATGAAAACTCTGATCGTTCAAAACGAAAAGCATGTTTTTCATTAACTGCCCAAATGGCTAAAACAATTGACCAAGGCAATGAACCTAAGACAAAATACACCCAGATCATTCCCATGGGTGCCTGATGGGCAAAGCCGTAAAGGTCACCCGTCCACCCCGGCCGAAGAAAACGCATGAAATGTTCGCCGATTAAAAAATAACTTAAAAATCCTGGGGTTCTTTGTTCAGCCAGCATATACCAAGGAAGTGCGATGGCCAGGGTTAAGAGTGAACCCTTTATCCATGGTAATCGATGCCAACAAGCTTTCCAAGAGCGTGTGAAGCTTACCCATGACAGTAAAGGCAATATGGTGAATACTCCTACTACTGGCCCTTTGGCCAAAAGACCTAAGCCCCAGCCGACAAAAATCAGGTAGCCCCAAACTTTAGATTGTCCTGCTTGCATGGCCAACCAAAAACTGCTCATCACCAACACCACAGATGTCAGTAATGCAGGATCGGTCATCACGGTTCCTGCATCAAGTAAAAAATATATAGTTGATGATAAAATAGCCATCACCCAAAGTGCACCTGCACGCCCCAATTGAACATAGGCCATTTTTGCCACTAAGCCAAGACATACAAAAGACAAACACATTGCTGGCAATCTTGCAACAAATGGGCTAATGCCAAATGCATTCATAAAGCCTGCGCTCAACCAAGTTGATAATGGGGGTTTTGCCCAAAAATATTGCCCAGGATAATGCATTAAACTCACCCAATTATTGGAGCTCAACATTAAACGTGCGATTTCTGCATATCGAGCTTCAGTAGAGTCATTTAATGGGATCCAGTACATGGCGATTAAACGCGCCATCAGCACCAACAGCACAAAAAACATCGAACGCATGCCATACTTTTCCCACAAGGATATCGATTGATCTTGGGTTGACATGATGAAGCATCTCCTGGGCTAAAAAATTGCTAAGATTCTAAATGAATTGCCTAAACTATACAAGCAATTAGCGCATACCACTAGGCGTATTTAGACCGATTGATGCCGTCTATTTTCAAACAATATTGACTAGCTAGGCAAATTGACATTTGCCCGTGATAAGTCTGCTAAAAATTCTGGGCTAGAAAAATACTGATACTCTTCTGCGCGAATAATTGCAATGCGGTCTTTTTCATCTTGACCATCACATCCAGGATGACACATGATTAAACCCCCATCAGGGATTTGCTTGAGGAATGATTGGAATCGAGCCGGATATTTGCCAGGACGATGGAGTGGGTATTCACCGGCAAAACCAGCGCAAGTTTCGAAATGTGATTGCTTTATTTTTTTTGCAAAAGCTTTACCACCTAGAAAATAAAGTGCGAGCCCCTTCAACGATTGAACCTGATTGATTTGGGCATAAGTTGTCCTAAACCAAGGCTTAAAGCCACAAGCGTCTACCGCCTGTATCAACGCATCTCGAATCATGGGCAGTTGATGAACATGTTGATGCCCATCAATAAACTTAGGGTATTGGCCTGTGACTTGTTTAAATGCCTTAATTTGAGCATGGATTTCTCCATAAAAATCAGCAGATTTCAAACGTTTTGAAATATAGACCGCTTGTAATAAAGCACTTAACGGAAAATGCGCTTCACCACTAACCAAAGCTTTGCCATGGGTTAAATTAAGGTGCAAACCAAGTGGGACATTTGTGGCTTTTAAATCAAGGATATGACTAATAAAAGCTTCTCCATTGACCATGCAACTAACCGCATTTAGTCGACCTTGTTGGCATAAATGAATGATGGCTTTAGATATACTCGCATTTTGCCCAAAATCATCCGCACAGAGAATTATTGATTTCGAGACCATCTTATTCACCGTTTTTGAATTTCTTGTTGGATATAGTATAAAGGACGATTCTTGGTTTCAATCAAAATTCGGCTGATATACTCTGAAATAAACGCCAAAAATAAAAATAAGATTGAAAACAAACCAGAAATCAAAAAAATCACCGATGCCAAGCCATCGATTAGATGTTCTGGACTTAATAATTTTTGCACTAAAATAAAGCCTGCATAAAGCATCATGACAATACTGATTAAAATTGAGAATTTAGCCATGGTTCTTAAGGGACGTCCAGAAAACCCAATGATAGAATCAAGTGCTAGATTAATTAATTTCTTAAAATTGTATTTACTAACCCCTGCGGCACGTGGCGGGCAATCATAATATATACTGCCAGTTTTAAACCCCATATAAGCAAAAAGCATCACCAAATGACGATTGTTTTCCCGCATTTTCTTCAGTGATTCAACCACTGCTCGCGATAAAAGACGAAAATTTCCTTGGCCTTGTGGGATTTCTAATCCAGTCATGCGTTTAGATATTTTATAATACAGCTTAGAAAATAAGCGTCGCAATTTTGATTCAACAGGTCTTTGCTTTTGTTGGGCACAAACCACATCAAAGCCCTCTTCCGCTTTTTGTATCATGTCTGGAATCAATGCTGGGGGGTGCTGCAGATCGGCATCCATTAACACCACATAGTTACCTTGGGCATAATCAAAACCTGCAGTAGAGGCAATTTCATGCCCATAATTTCTTGAAAATTTCAAAATACGGATTTGTGGGTATTGTTCAATAAATGGCAAGCAACGTTCGATGGTTTTATCACTGGAGCCATCATCAACAAGAATTAACTCAAACCATTCAAAATTTTTGCTTAATATTGCCAGAGTTTGTTCTAAATAGGCCACAATGACATCTTGCTCATTAAACATAGGCGCAATCACAGACAGCTGAATGGTTTGATCTTTCATGGCAAAAAAGTCTTAATATTTACACAATAAATGGATCATATCACGATTTCATTGTAAATTAATCACTATGAACCAAAAAGGAAAAATGATGCAACAATGGCAAGATATTATTGAAACCAATTTTTTGATTAAAGAACAGTTAAGTATTGAACAACATAGCCATGAACTCAAAAAGACGATTGAAGATGTGCTGCACGCGCTCGATAGTGGCATGTTAAGGGTTTGTGAAAAAATCAATGATCAATGGATAACAAACACTTGGGTTAAGCAAGCCATACTATTATCTTTTAAAATTTTCCCAAATGAACTTATTCAAGCACAACACACCACTTTTTTTGATAAAATGCCATTAAAATTTAAGAACTGGACAGAAAAAGACTATCAAACCCACCAAATTCGTGTGGTCCCTGATGCGCATGTGCGCTATGGCGCTCATGTGGCTAAAAATTGCATATTAATGCCCTCGTACATTAATATTGGCGCATATGTCGATGAAGGCAGCATGGTGGACACCTGGGCAACTGTTGGCTCATGCGCGCAAATCGGTAAAAACGTCCATCTGTCAGGTGGTGTTGGGATTGGTGGTGTACTCGAACCCTTACAAAACAATCCAACCATTATTGAGGATAATTGTTTTATTGGTGCTCGTTCTGAGATTGTCGAAGGGGTGGTGATTGAACAAGGCGCCGTTATTGGTATGGGCGTTTTTATCGGCCAAAGCACTAAAATTTACAATCGCATGACTGATGAAGTCAGCTATGGGCGAGTTCCTGCAGGCTCTGTCGTGGTTTCTGGAACACTGCCGAGTCTTAAAGGCAACTGCCAATTGTATTGTGCCGTGATTGTCAAACAAGTTGATCAGAAAACACGAGACAAAACCAGTATTAATGAACTACTACGAGACACCGTCGAATGCTAAATCTACACAAGCATCTCCAAGCGCTGATAGCGATACCTTCAATTACCCCTCATGATATGGGTTGCTTGGATTACATTGAAACTGTGCTCAAGAATTTGGGCTTTAACTGCACCCAATTACCACGAAATAAAGTCAGTAATTTATACGCGGAATATGGAAGCGATGGTCCCCTCTTGGTTTTTGCAGGCCATACTGATGTGGTTGAGCCTGGTGATTTAGCGGCATGGACCAGCCCGCCATTCGAACTCACTGAAAAAGAGGCTTGCTATTATGGGCGTGGCATAGCTGACATGAAAGGTGCCATTGCCGCCATGCTTACGGCAGTTGAACAAGGCATTCCAGACCACATTCGTCTGGGTTTCTTACTCACCAGCGGTGAAGAAGGCCAAGATTACATGGATGGGACGCCCCATGTCCTCGAATGGCTTAAAGCTCAAGATAAAAAAATTGATTATTGTATTGTGGGGGAACCCAGTAGTCGCAAAACAAGTGGCGACATGATCAAAAACGGCAGACGTGGCTCACTTACTGGCAGCATGCTGATTAAAGGAATTCAAGGCCACGTCGCTTACCCACACAAGGCTAAAAATGCCATCCATCATGCCCTGCCCTTTTTACATGCATTAACAAGCTACCAATGGGATCATGGCAATGCATTTTTTGAACCCAGCAGCTTGCAAATCACAAGCCTAGAACCCTCTACGCAAAGTAGCAATGTGATCCCAGGTCAATTGCGGGTGACATTCAATCTGCGTTTCAATACGCTGCAAACTGCATCAGGCATCAAGGATACCATCTTAGATATGGCAAGACAGCATGCACTTGAGGCATCATTTTCGTGGGAACTCAGTGGACATCCTTTTTTAACCCAAGAGGGGCAACTACTCGATCAATGCCAAAACGCCATTGCATCAATTGGTGGGGAAAAAGCCGTGCTTTCAACAGGCGGAGGCACCTCCGATGCCCGCTTTATTGCCGCATATGGCATCGATGTGATTGAACTTGGCTTGCCCAATGCAAGCATTCATCAAGTCAATGAGCATGTGGCGGTGCATGAAGTGACGAAGCTTGCCACTATTTATAAAGAGATAATAGATAGGCTTCATCTAGAACCATAATGTTTGTCAACCACACGAACAACGGCGCAATCTGACCAAACATTTAGTGCGGTTTCAAGCATATCAATCAGGGTATAAAACGGCAGAATTAGGCCTAAAAGTGCCATGGGGACATTCATCGACACTAATAAACTCACACTCAAGAAAAAACAGCCCATCGGCACACCCGCATTACCAATTGCCGCAATGGTGGCAATCACTATCCAGCTTAAATAATCAATAATTGATAAATGCATATGGGCATTTTGCATCATATAAACAACGGTTGTAAAAATAAAAGCGGCACAACCATTCATATTGACACTGGTGCATAAAGGCAACACAAAACGACTAACCTCAGGTGAAATATTTAAACGTTCCTCAACCGTATCCATGGTAATGGGTAAAGTCCCTACGGAAGATTTTGAGAAAAAAGCTACCGTGAGTGGGCGCATTAAGGCTTTCATCATCGTAAATGGGGCAAAACCATTGGCTTTGAGCCAAAATGGCAATACCACAAAAGCCTGAATCAGATTTGCAAGCACAATCACTGATAAATATTGGCCTAGCCCCATCAGCGAATGTTTCGCATGTAAAGTATCCATACTTGTGGTGACAAAACCAAATAAACCTATGGGGATGAGCTTTAACAACCACTTGGTCATGATCATTAATACCCCATGTAAACCCCGAAACATATTGCCTAGGTTTTTACGTACTTCTTCATCTGGAATTTGCCGCAATGCTGCGCCAATAATCACCGCTAAAATCAAAATACTTAACACTTGATTTTCTAAAAATGGCTGCAAGATATTACTAGGGATCAAATGTTTAAGATACTCACCATAACTTTTGGGCATGCCATCACTGGAAAAAGCGACGACACCGCTTGCCACCATGTTACGCGGCTTAATTAATAAAAACAGTAGACAACTCAAACATGCTGCGCCTAACGTTGTGCTTAAGGTATATTTCAAGGTATTTTGCCACAGCTTCTTCATCATTCCATTGGCACGATAATTCACAAAAGTCACAATCAGTGATAAGAAAATAATCGGCATGGAAATGAATTTAAAACATGAGACAAAGATATCAGCCGTCATCAAGCCAATACTTTTCAAATAAGGAATGTTGTCAAGTCCTGCAATGATTCCTAAAGTAATCATACACAGATACAGCAAAAATGTTTTCGATGTGGCGTTCAACTGAGGCATGGCATCATAAAATTTAAAATTTTATCCATTCTAGCATAATTAACCATGAAAATAGATGTTTGGTTCTAGGAATTTTATGCAATGAACAGGGCTAAACAATTAGTATAAAAATTCAGAATGTATATCACTTCTCACGCCAAATAATGGCATAGATTTTAAA
>RGPR01000042.1 GCA_010030245.1 Gammaproteobacteria bacterium | reverse complement strand
ACTAGGGATGCTTGATGAATCTGTGCATTTGAGCTCATGTCATCAGATTGCGTGCTGATATGCAACAAACCTTCTGGTGTTAATATTAGATACATCGATGGTTTACTCATGGTTATCAAGTTCTTGTTAGGTTCTGGATATAGGCTGTTTTGGGGGCCAATACATCGTTTTTCAAGGCCCATTGTTGAAAGTATTGTATCACTAAACTTGATTGGCTCAAGCTCACTTCTAGGCGCTAGTCCGAATAGAGAGCATCTATACTGGGGACGCATTTTGATTGATGATGTTTTTTTCTGGCGAATACTCTATCATCATAGATTCATAAAAACACACCAGCTCTATTTCACGAATGTTGGTCTATGCAGGGAGGAGGGGGTAAAACACCCGAGCTCAAGTCAATGCCAAAGCTACCAAAATATGATGAGATGCTTCGGAATATGCATGGCTTGAAATAATAAGGCAATGAATCAAATTTTGCTGTTTTGAGGGACACTTTTTATGAGGCAACTCGTAGGTGTAGTAATTTTTATTATTTTATCGAATCCGCTTGGTTGGGCCTTAGGAGCCTTAGGTTTGGCAGTATTTGTAGCAGTTGGGATATCTGCAGGTTTGTCTATGTTATTACACCCTGATGGTGATAATCCCTCCACTCCCTGTCTCCCTCAGGTCAATCAAGTTTGTCATCCAAGCACATTCTATGCCCTCATTCTTAAGAAGCGCTTAAAGTTGCTGCTTCACTTTGATATACTACATTTTTGATTAAAGCCAAGGGTGAGGCATGTTTGCGGTAAGCCTTTGCCAAATTCTAAGAGAAAATGACATTAATCCGAGCGTGGTCACAAAAATTGCCATCTCCTCTGTTGTCCCTCATCTTGAATATTCATTAAGGTCAGCTTGTATCAAGTATTTTGCGATTACACCTTTTTTTATCAGCGATGACATGAACTTGCCCATTGATATTCAGTATGTGCAATCAAGAGAACTCGGTGCTGATAGAATTGCCAATGCCATTGCTGCACGGGATTTATACCCACAACAAAATTTAATCATTATCGATTTTGGCACGGCCATTACCCTTTGTGCGATTAATCAAAAGGGTGAGTATCTAGGGGGGAGTATTTTTCCTGGCATGCGCTTGCTCGCGGATTCTTTGGCCCGAAATACCGCCAAATTGCCGGTGGTTGAAGTGCTTGAAATTTTAGAACCAGTGGCAACAACAACGGTGACTGGTATTCAAAGTGGTATCTTTTTTGGGACCCTTGGCGCTTGTCGGGAAATGGTAAGCATGTTTAAGAAAAGTAAGTTTTATGGCCAAGAGTTAAAGATAATCGCAACCGGTGGTTTTTCAGGTATTTTTGAAAAACATCAGTTATATGATGTCCACGTGCCTGATTTGATTTTAAATGGCATTAGGCTAGCTGCTGAATTAAATGCTTATTTTCCTTAGTTTTTCCAGAATTCTGGCGTAAATACAATAAATAAAGAAAATATCTCCAGCCGACCCGCAAGCATGCCAATGATACAAGTCGCTTTGCTGGCGGCTGTGATGTTGGCATAAGATTCAGCGACATTGCCAACGCCAATGCCGGAGTTCGATAGGGATGCTGTGACCAAAGCAATGGCGGTTAACATGTCATTATCAAAAAGGGTCATGCAAAAAATGAGAATGACATAAAGCCCTAAAAAAGCTGCAATAAAAGCAAATAAGGACAGTAAAATATTATTATCAAGCGGTTTATGGTTGTATTTGATTAAACTAATGGCTTGAGGATGCAGTAATATTTTTAGTTCTCGTTTATAAAATCGCCCTAAAAGAATCGTACGTATCACTTTAATGCCACCACTGGTCGAGCCGTGACAACCACCAATGATGGATACCATGATCAAAATGAAAATCAAGGACAGGGGCCAATTGGCATAGTTTGTGCAGCTTGAACCTGAGGAGGTAATCACGGAGACAATGGTGAAATATAGCCGACGAAATTCCTTCACACTTAAATGATTATACATTTTGAAATAAATCAGGGCACCAAAGCTTATGGAAAGTACAAGAATAAGGAAAAAATAACGAAACTCTTCTTCTTGCCAGTAATGAGCTAGGTTTCTACGTTTTAGCGCCAGATAATGCAAGCCAAAGTTGATACTTCCAGCCAACATAAATAAAGGCGCACCCCATTCCAACATGGTATTTTCGTAATACGCAATGCCAGATTTCTGGATCATTAAACCACCTGTTGAGATGGTGGCAAACGCCTCGCAAATTGATTCAAACCAACCAACACCTGCTGCTTTGAAAAAAACAATACAGGCCAAAGTTAATAATAAATAAACGGTCCACAGTGCTTTAGCGGTTTGAGTGATTCTTGGGGTGAACTTATTGTCCTTGAATGATCCTGGGGTTTCTGTGCGATAAAGACGTGTGCCGCCAATGCCTAAAATGGGCATGATGGCTACCGTTAAGACCACAATACTCATGCCACCTAAAAACTGAAGTTGTTGGCGGTAATACAATAAAGATCTGGGAAGGGCTTCAGGACTGATGAGTATGGTTGATCCTGTGGTTGTTAAACCTGAAACAGCCTCAAATAAACAATCTACGATTTTAATTTTTGGATACAGGCTTAACATAAAGGGCATCGCGCCAAAGAGGCAAATTAGTAACCAAAAAAGTACGACAAGTAAAAAACCATCATGAATTTGAATGTCTTTGCGGTAGTTAAAGCCAATAAGCGTTAAACATCCACCAAGAAGAAAAACCGTGGTGAATGAATTTAAAAATATGCCCAGCTGATCTTCATGATATATTTGATTGACCAGTATGGGTGGCAACATTGCCAAACTAAAAAAAATGAGCATTAAACCTAAAATAAAGGAAATGTGTCGATAGGCCATGATCTTGCCTTAGTTTTTAAATGGAAGTTGGAATAATTGTTCAAGATCATCTAAATGATTCTGATTTAACATGAGAATAAACAAATGATCATGTTTTTGGAAACGAAAATTCGCATTGGGTTCGAGCAATTCATGGTCACGAACAATCCCAACAATAAAGCAATCAACGGGTAAGGGGATATCGCATAATCGCTGATTGATAATGCTTGATTGTTCATCGTTATTTAAAAGTACAAGCTCGATCATTTCACTGTTGGTGTTTTTTAAGCGGTGTACTTTTAACATATGGCCACGTCTGACTTTGGTTAAAATATTACCCGCTGTAATGAGCTCAGGTGAGATGGCATGATCAATAGGGCTATCTTCAATCAAGGGAACATAGGTTTTACGATTAATTAAGGAAATGGTTTGTCGAACCCCTAGATGTTTTGCCTGTAAACAAGACATGATGTTGGCCTCATCTTCGTTGGTCACAGCGCAATATAAATCGGTTTCTTGAATGTTTTCAGATAAAAGCAGTTCAGTATCTGCAATATCACCTTCAAGTACGTAACTATGATTTAAGACGCTGGCCAGTTCTTTGGCCACAACTGGATTTTTTTCAATGATCTTGACCTGATAATGCGCCTCAAGGCTACGTGCCAATTTGCTGCCAATATGGCCGCCGCCACCGATGATAATGCGAAAATTTGCTTGTTTATTCTTGCCAAGTCTTGTGGTTAACTGATGCAGGGCAAAGGGGGTACTTAAAAAATATATTTGATCTTGGGGTTTGATCGAAAAAT
Organism: Gammaproteobacteria bacterium; assembly: GCA_010030245.1. GTDB lineage: Bacteria > Pseudomonadota > Gammaproteobacteria > Legionellales > Legionellaceae > UBA2653. The sequence continues at coordinate 10,723 of RGPR01000042.1, read as the reverse complement.
CATCGCTAATCGGGAGGATTTTCTTATTTTGAAAGAGGGCGACTGGAAAAGCATTGAGATCACGAATTTGTGCTTTGATGTTATCAAATGAAGAATTGGCCAGTGGGTGTTGGGCATCAAATTTGATGCTCGCCATTAAGACATCACCATGATAAAAGTCTAAAATGTCTTCGGTGCCTGGATAATGAATCAAACGAAGAATTGCAGAGGTGACCAATAACTCAGGGTTGATACGGACATCGATAGGAATATGATGATTGGCATAGATATGCGGATTTGAATAATGCGAAGAGCGAATACGCGCTATCTTGATGGGCGTTTTATAAAGTGAGTAAGCAATTTGACAGGCTATCATATTGATTTCATCACTGTTGGTGACCGCAAGCAACATATCAGCTTCTTGGATGCCAGCACTGGCCAAGACGTCTGGATATGAGGCGCATCCACAGACAGTTTGTATATCAAGGCGTGTTTGTAATCGCTCTAGTTTGGCAGGGTTTTCGTCAACAATAGTGACATCATTATTTTCCATGACCAAATGCGTGGCGATTGAAGCCCCTACATCACCTGCGCCTAAAATAACAATAAACATCGATGATTTCCTTTGCTGCTATAACCAAAAATCAGTATATCTGAAATCATTTATGACGACTATAGAGCATCATTAAATTTGCATCAGGGGTTTAGATAAGTTGCGATAAAAAAGTTTTTGCAGGAACAATGATGGGGTTATAGCGATGACTAAAGCAATCTTCATCAATGTAATCCGCTTCAATCACCACTTGCATAATATGTGGTACGTTCAGTTGCTTTTGAAAATAAAATAAATGTTTTGATAGTGCTTCTTTCATGGATGATTTTACTTCGACCATCAACCATGGTTGACCATTTTGGGTAATCAGAAAATCAACTTCATGTTGATTTTTGTCACGCAAGTAAAATAATTCATATTCGCCAAGACCATACTCAGTCCAGAAATGAACAGCCTTTAACAGTTGAGAGGCAATAAAATTCTCATATTTTTTACCTTTATCTTGAACCATAGACCAATCATATAAATAAATTTTCGGTTCTTTAATCAAGCTACGTATGACATTAGTAGACCAAGGTGAAATTGTAAAACAATAATAGAAGTTTTGTAGCAGAGTTATCCATGAGCGAATGGTTTGATCAGATATTTGAACAAGTCTGGATATAGAGGAGTAATTGACCTGACTACCAGAAATTTCTTGAATGATTTTAGCCAAAACTTGCATTTTTTTTAACTCATGAACTTTGAAAACATCACGTATGTCCTCTTCAAATAAGCGTTCATTTCTTTGAGAAATCCAACGCTGGTAGAAGCGCTCCTCAGCGGTTAACAAGGGTTTTGGAAATCCGCCAAATTTCAATAAACTTTCCCATTGCGCATCATCTATTTTTTTAGGCGAACGAAAAGGCGTTGTGTTGATCGAAGGTGATAGAATTTCTGCAACACTAAAAGGATGAACATGGTATAGAAAAAATCGACCCATCATACTATCGCCACCTTGACGATATATATCGAGACGAGCACTGCCAGTAATTAAGAAAGAGACATGATGATGATAAATATCATATAGACCTTTGATATAATTTTTCCATTCTTTGTATTTATGGATTTCATCAAAGATAATTAAAGGTTTTTTTAAATAAGTTTGTTCTAAAATAGGGAGATTATTGGTTAGGATAGATTGTCGATGCTTGATGAAATCCCAATTGAAATAGTCAGAAATTTCGAAATGAGTGCGTATAGATTCGGCAATTGTTGTCTTGCCAACCTGACGCGCACCAGATAAAAAAATACACTCTTCATGATTGTCGAAATGCTCAAGAAGAATCTTTTCATATATCCTTTTCATGGCATTAAACAAGCTATTTTTGTTGACTTATATATATTATATAATATGACTTTTTCGAAGTAAAGATCGAATTGGTCATGACTTTTTCGAAGTATTATTCGAATTGGTCATGATATAATTGGCCGCTAAAGACTTCTACTGCAGGGCCATACTGGTAAATGGGGCCTTGTTGATTGGGCCAAGACACTTCAAGATCACCACCTTTAAGTTTTACCAAGACACGCTCATTTAAACCATGAAAACACATGCCAGTAATGGCACTTGCCAATGCACCCGAACCACAGGCAAGTGTTTCGCCAACACCTCGTTCAAATACACGAAGACTGATTTGACTTTTGGAATCAATCTGCATGAAGTTCGCATTAGCTTGTTCAGGGAAAAGGGCGTGGTGACTAATTTCTAAGCCTAGCGCTTCAATATCCATGGTCCATAAATCATCTTGAGTAATGTAAATCGCATGAGGATTGCCAACACTTAAGGCATGCACCTGAAGTTTAGGTCTTAGTTCATAGAGCTCATGTTCTGCCCTGCAAGCAATAGGAATATCTTGAGGATTGAACACAGGGGCAGGGAGTGTCATTTTGATCAATTGATTTGTTGCTTCTTCAAGTTCAATACGTGTATTTTTGGTTGATAATTTGATGTTTTTAGCTTGAGGGTTCAGATGTGCTTGAATATAGCGAAAAGCACAGCGGGCACCATTGCCACATTGTCCTACTTCCGAGCCATCAGCATTGAAAATTTGATAAAAATAATCGTGATCATTATTTTTTGCCGCACTTAGGATGAGCATTTGATCAAAGCCAACCCCAAAATGTCGTGAACTGAACTGACAAATTTGGGTGTTTGAAGGTATAAAATCATGATTTATGGTGTCAATCACCATAAAATCATTGCCTAGCGCCTGCATTTTGCTAAAATTTATGAAAGTGGGCATGATAATTTTGCTTGTGGTAAATACAGTGGCCCTTTAAGACCGCAACTTGTTAAAAAAATACAACTACCCGATAAGAGTAGCAGTGAAAAAAATAGACGTTGTAAGGGTGGCATAAAATCTTTACTATGCTAGTTAGGCATTTAAAAAATGGAACATCTATGTATATTAATGAACCCAAAGAAAAAGCACAAGCAGTGGTTATCTGGTTACATGGTTTAGGCAGCAGCGCCGAAAATATGTCCATTTTAGCCAATGAACTTCACTTAAAGCATCCAGTAAAACACGTTTTTTTACAAGCCCCTTCTCGTCCTATCACCATCAACGGTGGTATGGTGATGCCAGGATGGTATGATATTACTGGTCCATCAATTTTAGATCGCCAAGATATTATTGGGATGCAGCAATCAACTGATATTTTGCATCAGGCAATTGATGCACAAATTAAAGCAGGTTTTTCAAGTGAAGATATTTATCTTGCTGGATTTTCTCAAGGTGCAGCGGTGAGTTTATTTGCCGGCATGAGTTACCCCAAGCCACTTGGTGGGCTTGTGGTATTGTCAGGTTATTTACCCTGCCTCGAATGTGTGACGTTCAAGCAACCACAAACATTGCCAGTTTTTTTTGGTTCAGGAGAATTTGACAATCTGGTATTGCCGCAATGGAGTCACCAAGGCTTTCAATTCTTGAAAACCAAAGGTTATGGCGAGTTAATTTTACGTGATTATGATATGGAACATGAAATATGTTCAGAAGAGCTAGAGGACTTATCATCCTGGTTAAATGAACGTATTGAAATCCATATCCAGAAGTTGGAGGGTTTATGACCTTAGTTAAGCGCTCACGAGTTGTACCGTATTCATGTGAGCAGATGTATGATTTAGTCGACAATATTGAGCAGTATGAAAAGTTTTTGCCTTTTATTCATAAGTCAGATGTGCATCATCGAGATGAGGTTGAAGTTCAAGCAAGCTTAGAAATTCTAGCTGCAGGTGTGACCAAGTCTTTTACCACTCGCAATCGATTACAGGCCAATAAAATGATCGAAATTCGATTAATTGATGGTCCATTTAAGCATCTCGAGGGGTTTTGGCGCTTTGATGAAGAGGATGAGGGTTGTTTGATTTCCTTTGATTTAGAATTTGAATTTGCCAACAAAATGCTATCGATGTTTTTAGGACCTATTTTCGAGCAAATAGCTGATAAAATGGTTGATTCCTTTTGTGATCAGGCAAAGTTGATTTATGAAACCATTGATTGAGCTGGTATATCAAGATGAGCAAGAGCGGATTGTTCATGAATATATTGCTTGGTTTCCCGCAATGAAAGTGGTGGATGTGTTAAGAATACCGCAATTTGCCCATTTAAAAGGGCGAAAAATGGGTGTTTATTCAAAAATAGTAGCTGAAGATAGTGATTTGTCTGAAAACGATCGCTTAGAGTTTTATTTGCCACTGATAATTGATCCCAAAGAAGCGAGACGACTTCGGGCAAAAAAAAATAAAAAACCCCGCTAATTAAGCGGGTATTTTTTTAATAGCAACTAACTTATCATGTTCAAAATATAGCTCAACTCGTTTGACCATGACAGGACCTTCGCTTTTTTGCCAAGTAAATACATAATCCCAACGGTTTTTTTGGAACGTGGGGGTAATGAGACTGGTGCCAAGCGCGATGGCAACATCTGTTTTATGCATGCCAATTTTGACGTTTTGCATTCTTTCTTTAGATAACACATTCCCTTGTTGGGTATGAACTCGTGCAAAGGAAAGAAGATTGCAGCCAGATAGTGAAGTCATGCCAATGATTAAACTCATGATGATGCAACATTTTTTCATTTTATATCTTGGTTAAAAAGGTGTTGCTCATCATAACATGTTCACAAAAATTATCGAGAGTGGTTTGTCATGATTTGTAGCTCCATTTGTAAGCGTTTAAATCAGTTCTAATAAGCTATAAATGCTAATTTTTAAATCCTCGTGAACAGCATCAACTGTATCGTTACGTTCAAGCACTTGCGCATTCACCTCTAGTTCAATTCCTAAATAGTCCTCTTGTTTTAATTGTTTTCTTAAGTAAGAAGTGTAGTTGTCGCCTCGACCTGATCGTGGATAATTGATTCGAACGGTATAGGGCGTCCTTTTAAGCAGCAGTTCATGCCAGATTCTAACCACTTCTCTTTCTCCACTGCGTTGAGAGTCGTACAAAAGACCTATGGCTGCATTGTGCTCAATACCTCTTTCTTGCGGACAAAAGCTGTGAACGGAGACATGCAGAACTTGTTGATTTTGATTGATGAGTTGTTCAATCTGTGCATCTAACTGTTGATGATAAGGATAAAAATATTGCGCTAACAATGTTTGTTTATCACTTTCACTGAAGGCATGTCGATTATGTTCATTAAAACAATGTTCTTGAGCAGGATTTTTATTTAAATCCACTAGCATTCGACTAATATTACCCAGCACATATGGGCAATTCATGTGTGTTGCCAATGCAATGGTTAATTCTTTGGCAAAAGGATCAAAGTGGGCAAAAGGATTGTCATTACTCTTTTGATCCTTCAATAAATGCTGTAATTGTGGGGGAATATCAGCACTCGCATGTTCACAACTTAAAATAAGGGTGGTTTTTTTCATATGAGCCTCAAAAAGATTCAATAGATGCCTTATCCCAATCATGTTGATAGCGCTGCGGTATATGTTGGGATAATAAAATACCCTCTGGAATAAAATCATAGATTTTATCTAAAGGAAGAACAATATTGTTTTCTACACGTCTTAAAATTAACTCAGGTTTAATTAAAGCCGGATCGTCAATACCCATGGCGCCAATTAGTTCACAGAAACTATGCATGGTATTTTTATGGAAGTCAGCCACGCGATATTTTTTCTCATCAACAACCAGTCCTCGTTGTAAGCGTGGATTTTGGGTAGCCACTCCGGTTGGACAGGTGTTAAGATTGCATTGTAAAGATTGAACACAGCCAAGAGCAAGCATCATGGCTCTTGCTGAATTAAAGCAATCTGCACCAAGGGCGATGTGATAAATCATATCGAAACCGGTGACAATTTTTCCACTAGAAATCAATTTTATGTGTTGACGAAGGCCGACACCAACTAAGGCATTATGAACAAAGACCAAGGCGTCGTCTAAGGGCTCCCCGACATAGTTGCTAAATTCTAGTGGTGCTGCCCCAGTACCGCCTTCACCGCCATCAATGGTGATAAAATCAGGTATAATGCCAGTGGCGAGCATTGCTTTGCATATACTTAAAAATTGCGAACGTTGTCCAATACAAATTTTAAAGCCAATGGGTTTTCCATTTGATAATTCACGCAGTTGTTGCATAAATTCAAGTAAAGATAAGGGCGTATCAAAGGCTGAATGTGTGATGGGGGATAATACATCTTGTCCCATGCTGACCTTGCGTACTCGAGCAATTTCAGGCGTTAATTTGGCAGCAGGTAAAATCCCGCCATGGCCTGGTTTCGCACCTTGAGATAATTTGAGTTCTATCATTTTGACTTCAAGGCGGCTTGCCTCTTTGCGAAACTCGAGCGGATCAAATTGTCCTTGTTCAGTCCGGCAGCCAAAATAACCTGTGCCAATTTGAAACACCAAATCACCACCTTGAAGATGGTAATCACTAATGCCACCTTCGCCAGTATTATGAGCAAAATTGCCAAGTTTGGCGCCTAGGTTCAGTGCAGTGATGGCATGCGGAGAGAGCGAGCCAAAACTCATGGCAGAAATATTAAACATCGAAGAAAAATAAGGTTTGCCGCATTGTTGATTGCCAATAGTAAGGCGTTGCCTGACTTTATCGCCTGCAATGGGTGTGATGGAGTGGGTCATCCAGGTATAGCCAACCGCTTTAGGGTCGAGTTGAGTGCCAAATGGTTGGGTATCTAGGCTGTTTTTAGCCCGTCGATAAACAATATTACGAGTTTCTCGATCAAATGGTTTTTCTTCAGTGTCACTTGCCACAATATATTGTCGCAGCTCTGGGCGAAGAAATTCAAAGATATAACGAAAATGACCCAGCACTGGGAAGTTTCTCAGTAGTGCGTGTTTGGTTTGCGTATAATCAAAGATGCCAATGATTAATACTGGTACTAAGCTTGGGTTTAACCAGAACTTCTGTCCGATTACTGCTGCTGCAGACAAGTCTGGACTTATCAATCCTGCTGCTGTTTAACCCAACTTAATACTTAAAAGGAATACTTAAAATGGCTAACATTGATCGTCTGGCTTATAACCGTGCAGGACAACTCTTTACTGCTGCTAACGTTGCAGCTAAAAGTGTTGTTGCTGTAAGCACCACTGCGACTGGTGTAATTCTTTACAACCCTGTAGGTTCTGGTAAACAACTGGCTATTGTTGATGTGGGCTGGGCATGGACTACAGTCCCTGCTGCTGTGCATAACATTGGTCTGGCTATTATGCCTCCTAGCCCCACTACCCTTAGTGGCCTTACCGCCATTGGTTCTGGTGTACTGAGTGGTAATGGTTCAGGTAATAGGGGTGCATCTGTTGCATTTGCTTATGATGCAGCTACTCTGCCAGTTGCCCCTGTCATGCAACGTATTAGCTTTAGTGCTGCTTGGGCATCTGGTGCTGGTGTCAATAGTGCTGCTCTGATTGACTACGTTGATGGTGCTCTGATGGTTCAACCAGGTGGTGCTCTTGTATTTGCAGTAGTTACTACGACTGCTATTGGTCTGGGCAGTGTTTCCTGGATTGAAGTTTAAGGAGTAATGAGATGGCCCAAGTCACCACAACGAAGCTGGTAGAGGGGAACTCTCATTTGATCATACGGATAGATCTATTGAGTGATGGTACGGGGGAACTACAGAATTATGTAGTTCTTTCTCCATCTGATCTTGATCCTCCCCGTCCTAACAACAACCCTGCATTTCGTATTATGCAGCTTTGGTATGGTCAGTCTTTGTTTGATACTTTCCTAGGGTTTGGAACATTGCAACCAGTTAATGTATGGACTATTGCAAAAGACTGCGACTCTCATGTAGATTTCCGTAGCTTTGGAGGTTTGGTAGATTTAAATACCACTCCTCCTAGCGACGACAACGGAAGGTTTTGGATTAGTACTAAAGGGTTTGCTGCTCCAGGTTCCCAAGGAACAATGGTTGTTGAATTGAAAAAAATCAACACAACTAATCCGTAATTAGGAGAGTAAATGAAACCCACTAAAACAGCAGGTAAAACTGCTTACGATAAGATTCAAGATGCTCGTCTTAAGACACATGAGAAACAAGCAATGGGTGTAGCTCATAAGTCTAAGAAACCAGCAAAACGAAGCTCATCTAAGTAATCTACATCTAAGGAGATATGAAATGAAAGAACCTAAAGCAATGGTAAAGAAAGAGATTGCCTTCTTTAAAAAGAAGGGTGCTCCTAAAGCTATGCTTAAGCATGAAATGGCCGAACAAAAGGCTATGAAAGGCTACGCTAAACCCAAAAGTAAATCCAAGTAAGTTCTTAGGAACATCCAGTGAGCTATCAATCTCGATGGGATAGTGGTGACTGGATCACAATATGTGATGCTTGCGGTAAAAAATATAAGGCATCTCAACTGCGTAAGCGTTGGGATGGCCTTATGGTCTGTAGCTATGACTTTGAGATTAGGCAACCCCAGGACTTTGTACGCGGTGCTGTAGACAAGATAGCAATACCTTGGGCTAGAACTGAAGCTAGTGATGAATTTATACCTATAAACTACACCACTAGTATTGGAGAACTTAATCCTTTAGCAGAAGATTTTAATACTGCTGTATCTAAAATTGTTCCTAATGACATCATAATTAGTCCAGATACAGCTACAGATGAAGGGCTAGGTCTTAGTTTCTTAGGTAAGTATTCTTTAGCTGGATCTGGAACTGCATCTGGGTATCCTCACACATTAAGTTTGTCTGAGGTGTTTGTATCAGTTCTGTCTAAAAACATAATCGTAGCAGAGACCCTGACACTTTCAGAAGCAGAAATAAAAGCTTCTTATAAAGTATCTAATGAGACAGTTTCTTTTACAGAAGTAGAACTTAAAGCAGCAGGTAAAGCTTTAGCAGAAACCTCTAGCCTATCAGAGGCATCTCCTAAGACTATCAATAAGGTTGCATCAGAAACAACAACACTTTCAGAAGTTGTTACAGAAGTAGAGTCTGAAGGTATTCTTGAAACATTGGCTATAGCAGAAGTTTTAGGTAAAGCCACAACTAAAACAATAGCTGAATCTGTTTCATTGTCAGAGGCAGTTAGCAAAGGTACTACTGAAACTATAGCTGAATCAATGACTCTTTCAGAATTAGTTATTTCTGATTTGCTGGTAAATAGATCTTTGGGTTCCCAATATTTAGGTAAAACTACGTTAGGATAATTGAACATGAACATTGAAAATACATCACTAGTTATTAAAGGTTATGTCCATATTGTCCTGACCGATGCTCAAGGCAATATCAAACAAGAAGAAGAAGGTGATAACCTTATTACTACAGTAGGCAAAGGCTTTGTAGCAACAGCTTTGATAACTGGTACTAGTATTACTTTTGGATATATGGCTGTAGGCACAAGTGCTACTGCTCCATCTATATCACAAACTGCTTTGGTTGGATCTGAGCTGGGCAGGGTTGCTTCTAGCAATACTAATCCAACTACAGTTACTACTCAGTTTGTAGGCTCCTTTGGAGCAGGTACAGCTACTGGAACTATTGAAGAAGCAGGACTGTTTAGTGCTGCTAGTGCAGGTTCCATGTTTAGCCGTTACCTGACTGGTACGTATGTAAAAGGTGCTACGGATACTCTTGCTATTACATGGACTATTACGGTGAGCTAATATGTCAAATGTACAATTTAGTAACTTTGCTGCAACAACTCTAGCCTCAGGTATCAATGCCAGTGTTACTAGTCTTACGGTATCTACTGGCACTGGGGCATTGTTTCCAACTCTTGCTGGGGCACAATACTTTTATGCAGTAATAGCTGATGCAGCTACTGGTACAACCAGAGAAGTTATTAAAGTAACTGCAAGGTCAACAGACTCTTTTACTATTACCCGTGGTCAAGATGGGACTACAGGAGCTACATTTATTGCAGGAGATAAAGTAGAGCTACGTCTTACTGCAGCAGGTATAGCTACGTTTGCTACTACTGAGACTGCTCAAACCTTTGCTGGTGTTCAAACATTTTCCTCAGCTCCTGTATTGTCAGTTCCTTTAGCAGCATCTGGTGGTGGAACTGGTGTTGCAAATAACGCTGCAAGCACCCTTACAGTATCTGGTGCTTTTGGTACTACATTAACTGTTGGCGCAACTACTGCTCTTACACTACCAGCATCTGGTACTGTTGCAACTCTTGCTGGGTCAGAAACTTTTACCAACAAAACCCTAACCAACCCAACAGTAACAAACTACGTTGAATCTGTTGTAGCCATTGGTAACTCAGGCACAACACAAACTTTATCTCTGACTAACGGTACTGTGCAAACTGTGACCATGACAGGTAACTGCACGTTCACTATGCCAACTGCTACTGCTGGTAAGTCATTTATTCTGATTTGCACACAAGACGGCACAGGTTCTAGAACTGCGGTGTTTACTTCTGTTAAATTTGCTGGTGGAACTGCACCAACGCTAACTACAACTGCAACTACGGGAGTAGACATACTGACATTCGTGGCTAACGGTACGTCTTGGTTTGGAACCTACGCACAGGCGTTTGCCTAATGTTTGCTGCTAAGAACGAACTCTTTACCCGCCCTTCTTCTGGTGGATTTGTTATTCCCCGTTCTCTGCGCTTTCGGGCGAGTGCTAGTGCTTACCTGAACAGAACATTTGGCACAGCCACAAACACCAAAATTTGGACATGGAGTGGGTGGGTTAAACGATCGGGGTTT
>RGPR01000041.1 GCA_010030245.1 Gammaproteobacteria bacterium | reverse complement strand
CTAACTCATCTCCCACTTGACCAAAATATATCCTATATCCGGGGCCGAAATCTATTTTATTGTTTAAAGAAAAAGAATAAGACTTTAGTGCTCGATCTGAGAAGTTTGATTGTTATTGGGTAAAACGAATAGCAAGGTATTTGATTTTTATTTTTCTAATGTGGGGGCTTCGATCTAATCTATTATTTTTTGATTTAATTTAAAACCATTTAATATTCCTGGTGAAAATGGGTTAAATGGATTGTCTGTTTTTAATAAATATCGTCCTGAATTACCATTAATTTCTAAAAGGATTTGAAGGGCGCTTGAGTCAGAGGGATCAGGCATGATATTGACTTGTTGTAGTATTTTAAATAATGCCCAATTACCTTTTTCTTCTAATTCGTAGTTTTCTCCATCTATGGTATGTATTTTTAGGCTCGCATTTAATGATGGCCATTGTAGGTTAGTTACGTATATATTTTCTTGTTGTTGGTCAATCAGCTCTTCGTTACCAATTTTGAGTTCTAAGCGGTTGATGATAGGATCAAGGCTCATTTTTTCGATGCTAAATTTGATGTTCATTTGTTTACTGTTATTAGGAAAAAACATTGAGTTGATTACATTTGCTTGCATTAATGCTTGAATCATTTCTCCATCAATTTGTAATTGCATATTATCTGTTTGTTTTATCGTCCATTGAGCTTGATTAGTATTGATGAATGCTTGAAGGTATTCGTTATAAAAGTTTTGTAGAATGCCGTTAGGACCAAAGAATTCTTGAAATTTCTCAAGGTTAATTTCATTATTTGAGTTTGCCAACGGATAATAGCCTGCTATATCTTTTTGGTAGCTAAGATAGACATTATCATTCCACATTTGATTGATATAGTTTTTACTTGATTGCATTATGGATAACCATATGTCTTCGTGTATTTGTGCCAGCCAAATTGATGCAGGTTCTGGAAGATGTTTTGCCATTTCACCTATTGCATAAAGACTATCATTGTATTGTGTTTGATTGAAATAAGACCTCATGTATTGAAATGATGCTTGACCGTGGTTGTCTATCATTATAAACATTTGGGTAAATTTTTTCAGTTCCTTCCAGTACAAATGAAGATTAGTATTTTGATTATTGGCAAAATGTAAATTACTAAATTGACTTGCAATATTTAAATTGAAATCATTATTTTGTGCTTGTGGGTTTGGGGCAGTTTCCTTGCGAATAAGTGTAATTAATTTTTCGAGGGTTTTCTCTTTGGCAAGTAATTGAAATAAGCTCTGCGCTTCTTCAAAGTTATTAAAATGTTTAAGATTTGCATGTTTGCCAAGTTGCTTCCACCATTGTACATATTGTGTTTGGTAAGTGTTGATGATTTTTTTCGTTGTTTCCTCATCAATATCGAGGTTGATGAGCCATCGATATTGGTTAATTTGTTGCAATTCGTTAATAATGCGATTTTTTGTCGTTTCATATGATTTTTTTGTATAGGCTTTAGGTACCAAAAGATATTCTTCATTAAATCCAGGTAAATGAATATCAATATTTTCCTGAAGTAGTTTATTGGAAATGATTTGATAAACCAAGTATTCTTTAGGTAGAGCCTGATATAGTGCCTGTGTTGATTGAATTAAGGTGTGATCTGTTGGCCAATTTAGTTGCCATAAAAAACGTTTTAATAACGCCTTTTGATTGTTATTTGTCGAGGTCTTGCTTGTAAAAACATTTGATGAGATCCATTTTATGATGTGTTCACTTTCACTTTCACGATGATTAATGATGGCGGCATAGGTCATGAAAGCATCAAAACTTTTAGCGAGATTTTTATTATGGATTTCTTGTTGAAGCTGATTAATTATATGACTTACCATGTTTTCTTGGAAGACTCGCTTCTCAGAGGAGCTTATTGCGTTTGTTAAGGTGCTGATTTCTTTATTAGATCTATAAATAAATGGCAAATCAGCTAGCGCTCGAAGTTTTGTTTCTAAAATTTCAAGCTGATGGTAGGGATTAGATTGGTGTATTAACGTTTCATTCGCATTCATTAAGGCGCTATCTTTGATGATTTTATAGCTTAGATTTGTTTGATATACAATCCACGCTGCACAAATAAGTCCAATACCAATAACACTGAGATTTTTTGGATCTTGAATTTGTGTTGGTTTTGGAAAATAGCTACTGATTTCTAGACAGTGTTTAAGTGCTCCTGGAATAAAAAAAGGTCTAAAATTTACGGATTGGATGGATTGAATTGAGACGGTTAGTGCAAAGTTATTTTGAATTTTATGGTTTAAGTAATTCAGATTTTTTCCTTTTTGCTCAGCACATGTAAAGTAAATACCATGTATATGAGCTCTAGGATGAGATATGTGTTTAATCATTTGGAAAAAACGATTTTCCAGTACGGCTATTTGAAGGGGAAATTCACGAATTAAAATGCGTTTCTTATTGGCTCTAGTGGTATGTATTTTTTGTACCATGCTGTGATTCAGTGAGCCGACAAAATTTGACCATGTTTCGGTAAAAAGGGCTTTAAATTTAGGATGTTTACCATTATATGCAAGCGAAAATCCTAATGGTTCTTCTAGTTCTTTGTCGTGACAGTTGCTGTAGAAATCTGTAAAACCAGTAATTTGATCAAGTTTAGTGATCACTAGGGCCGAGCGCACTGAATAGTCTAAGGCATCAAGCAAGTTATCAATGTGTTGAATATGTTTTTTGATATCTTTATCTTGCTGTGCATGTTCTTGATGAAGGAGGTCACATATATCGATAAAAAAAAGTAAACCACTAATTTTTATGCGTCGATGTATGCGATTAATTTTTTTGAAGAGTTGAGATAAGTTTAGGCTAGCATGTTCGTACCATTGTTGGTTTATTTCTAGAATAATGCCTTGTTGGTTATAATATAGATGCAGATTTGGTTCTTGTTCAATATTGATGTGTTGAAGCGTGCTTTGTTTTAATAAGGTAGTACTTCCTTGTGCGTGGGGAGAGGATGCTATCAATAAGGATATACCTTTGTTTTGATCTGGGAAATGTTCAATAACTTTTTTTATGGCATGTGAGAGAGATTTGTTCAAGCTCATTAAGAAAAATACTCCATTTCAGAGTTGGATATTTGAAGCAATTGTTGTGTTTGAAGTTTTAGCCAATATTGAGAGCTTAGCATAAAAGAAACAATGCTAATTGCGGTCACGAAAATGATTTTTTTTCGACCATTATTCTTGGGATCATGGCGGGTTTTTAAAACATAATTTTTAAAAAGTTTATGTTGTTTGTTTGCCCGGTATTTGTTGATGGTGTGGTATAAGGTTTCTGTGAGATTATCTAGAATTAGTCGACCATTGTGCTCTAAGTGGTATTTACCTTCAAAGCCTATTAATAAACAATAATAGGCAAGTTCAATAAGATCAAGAAAAGGACCTGGATCTTGGAGTAGGTGCGTAATGATGGCAAAAAAATGTTCTTCAGGGCCCACGCCATCTTGTGTGATGGGCGTAAAAGCTTCAAATGTTTGAATGCACCCGTTTAAACGTAGGTAACTTTTACCTAGTAATTCATCAGTCGTGGCAGCGAGAAGGTAGTTTGCTAAAGTATAGAATTCTTCTGAGTAAGCATGTTGATGTAAGCGACTAAAAAATGCCTGAAATTCGTGACTGACATCTGTTCGAAGCGCATCGATATTAGGTAATTCCTGTGCAATATGAATGCGCTCTAAGAGTGAAATTAAGGGGCTTGCTGCAGCAATTAATGGATTGGCAAAACTATCAGTGATGAATATTTTAGAGCGAAAATAGCCAAGCTCTATCGAGTAGGGCTGGCTCGGGGTTAGTTGTTTTAAAAATGAAGCCGAGAGGTTTTCGGCAAGCATAGTTTCGCTCCGGTAAGTCATATAAAAAATCATACGCTAACTCAAGCCTTTTGAGAAGCTTTAATCAAAATACACTACAAAAAGCAATTTAATTTGATTGTCACAGTGTTAAGTGTCTAAGTTTAGATCATTATCTCAGCATGTCATGGGATCAGGGATGCTGGATTTAGGCATCCCTAAATATGAAATTTATTTCTGAGAGGATGCCGCCGCATTTGCAAAACTCATCGGAAGCTGATGGTTGTCTTTCTTTTCAGTAGATGATAATGCCAAGCTTTTAAGGATAGTGAGCGCGGTGTAGAGTTGATAATCTTCTTTAAGTAAGCGTTTATCATCTTTGACGGTGGCATTGTCATTAACATTAGCCGCATTGTTGATGACGATGTGTTTATTGAGTGTTGCCTCAGATAATTTTAAGGCTTGAATGATGTTTTTATCGTTCGGACCTGTTGGATTGGCCTCAATTTTTACTTCTTCAACAATGATATCAGGCATTATTCCCTGAGCTTGGATGGAGGTGCCTTTGGGTGTATAGTAAAGTGCAGTGGTTAATTTTATACCACGGTCGGCGTCCAATGGCAGTACAGTTTGCACAGATCCTTTGCCAAAGCTACGTGTGCCAATAATAATTGCTCTTTGATTGTCTTTTAAGGCGCCAGCAACAATTTCTGCAGCAGATGCAGAACCATTGTTGATTAATACAACCATGGGTGCTTTATTCAAAAGATCATCTGATTGAGAAATCGCGGTAAATTCTGAACCAGGAAGACGTCCTTTGGTGTAGACAATCACTTCGGGATGTTCTTTGCTGCCCTTGCCTAAAAATGAGCCAGAAATTTGGATGGCCGAATCTAGAAGCCCGCCAGGATTGTTTCTCAAGTCAAGAACCAAACCTTTTAAATGCCCATTTGCTTTTTGTTTGAGTTCAGAGATTGCCTTTTCCATATCAGTGTCGGTGCTTGCTTGAAACTGTGTTAAACGAATATAACCATACTGATTATCTAAAAGTTCACTTTTAACGCTTTTTACTTCAATGATTTGTCTAAGTAAATTAAAGGTCATCGGTTTTTGCGCACCCATGCGAACTATGGTCAAAGAAATGGGGCTTCCAGGTTTACCTCGCATTAAATTAACTGCATCTTTCAGCTCTAAACCTTGAACAGCTTTTTCATCAAGTTTGATGATGTAGTCGCCCGGCTTGATACCTGCCTTGAATGCCGGGGTGTCTACTAAAGCTGTGATGACTTTTACAGCACCATGTTCCATGGTTACTTCAATGCCTAAACCACCAAATTCGCCATTTGTACTCGCTTGAAGTTCTTTAAAGTCTTTTTCATCGAGATAAGTTGAATGCGGATCAAGGCCTGTTAGCATCCCACGAATGGCATTGTCAAAAAGTTCTTTATCATTGGTAGGGGTAACATAATAGCGTTTTATCAAATTGAGGGTATTTGAAAAGCGTTGAATTTCTTCTACTGAGATTTGTTCATTGGGAGTGGTTTCTACGCCTTGGGCAGGGGTTGTTAGCGAATGTGATGCTAATGATAAATGTATAAGCCCTGTGGTCAGTAGAATCTTGTAGGACCAATGCATAAATGTTCTCCCTAAATTTTAAAATTCTTATCAATTCATTTTGATAAGGTATATCATCTTGTTTCATTATGACTAAATTGATTTTTAATAGCAATCTTGCCTTTTAGGCATGTCTTTGAAACCAATCCATTGCTGAAACCACTCGTGCTTTTTGGCGAATTTCAAAATAAAGTCCTTGTTGATGAAAGGCGCCACTGGAGCCCACAGTGGCAATAACATCGCCTTGCGCTATATTCTCGCCTTTATGTTTAAGTAAGTTTTGATTGTTAGCATAGAGTGTCATAAACCCCCAGCCGTGGTCAACAATCACTAGGTAACCGTAGCCATTGAGCCAATCAGCAAAGACAACTCGACCAGGGGATACAGCATGCACTTTTGTGCCAAGTGGTGCTTTAAAAATTAGGCCATTTTGTGCCTTTTGTGCCATGATGTTGGCTGTTTGCACTGGATAATTGAGGCGTTTTTTCATGACGGTAAACGGACGATTAGATTGCAAACGATTTTCTTTTAATAAGATGGTCAGCAATTGACGAAGTTGTACTTGATTTTTTTCATTGGTATGCAATTCATTGGTATTGGCGTCGATTGAAGTACTGAGGTGTTGTAGGGCTTGATGGTGGATGGCTTTATTTTTAAGATAAACAAGTTCTTGTGCGCTGAGTTGTTGTTTTATGCGTTCAAGTAAAGTTACTTTATGTTGTAGGCCTGTGGTTTGCATTTGTAGGGAGATTCTTTCTTTGTTGAGTGATTTAAGCGCTTTTTGCTCAGAATCGAACAGGTAGTGGTAAAGCTCTAGTTGTTGATAATATTCGAAAGGATTGTCCGCCCCAAAAACCATTTGCAGGGGTGGTTCAGTGGTTAACTCAACATGAAGGTTTAATTGGTCAAACAGTAAATTTTCTAGGCTTTTAATTTTTTCTTGGGAATTCACTTGTTTGATTTGAAGTGTATTAATTTCTGTTTCCAAGGCAATTGCTTGTTGGTTAATCGCTTGTTGTTCAGCTTTTGTCCCTTGAATCAGCTTGACAACATGGGCAATTTTATCTTGCAACGCATCATGTTGATGGTGCGCTTTGGCTAAAATGGATTTTAAATTAACGATTTTATGTTGAACTTGCTTGAGCTTATTTTCAGCCTCTGCTTTTGTCAGCTTAGTCTGGGCATATACGTCACTGAGGACTAGGACGAATATTGGCAGCCATAGCAATCTTTTTAGTTTTAAGATAGTCATCATATTTATTCTTGTTGTAGTAAAGATGTTCCAGTCATGTCTTGAGGTTTTTCGATACCAAGAAGGGCCAAAACTGTTGGCGCGACATCGATTAAACTACCATGTTTCTGACGTAATTGACAGTTTTTTCCAATGTATAAAAAGGGCACAGGCGAGAGCGTATGGGCAGTATGCGCTTGTTGTTTGTCTTCATCATACATGATTTCTGCATTGCCATGATCAGCCGTGATTATGGCGTGGGCGTTATATCTAGTCAAAGCTTCTTCAAGTTGCTTAAAGCAATCATCTAAACTTTCAATCGCTTCAATGGTTGTTGCCATTTCGCCACAGTGCCCAACCATGTCTGCATTGGCAAAATTAGCGATAATCACATCATATTTTTTAGATTGGATGGCATGAATTAATTCAGCAGTAATTTCTTGGGCACGCATTTTTGGGGCGAGGTTATACGTCTTTACTTTTGGCGAGGAAATGAGTATGCGATGCTCGTTTGCGAATTCCTGTTCTTGGCCGCCATTGAAGAAAAAAGTAACATGGGGAAATTTCTCAGTTTCAGCGATGCGCAATTGTCTAAAACCATGAATTGACAACACTTCACCGAGACTATTTTTGACGGAATGAGCAGGGTAAACACTAGCTACTTTTAGAAAGGATGCATAGGGCAGCATACATAGCATTTGATTCAGTTTAGGAAAGCGTTCCCTTTCAAAACCGTCAAAATTGAGATTACTTAAGGCATCTGTTAGTTGTATCGCTCGGTCAGCTCTAAAATTAAAGAAAAAAACGTTATCTCCATCTTGAATAATAGAGGGGGCTTTGCCGATAACACAGGGCTCAATAAATTCATCATAAATCCCTTTAGTATAGCTTGCCTCAATAGCCGCTAAGGGGGTGTTGAAGTGAGGCGCTTCTCCTTTTGTAAGTAAATTATAGGTTTTTTCAATCCTATCCCAGCGCTTATCCCTATCCATGCTATAGAATCGTCCAGATAATGAAGCTATTTTTGCAAAAGGATATTGTTCTAGTAAGGCTTCTAGCGTTTCGATATTGTTTTTAGCTGATTGTGGGGACGTATCACGTCCATCAGTAAATAGGTGAAGAGCAATTTTAGGACATTGATGTTGGCGAGCTAGAGCTAAAAAAGCAAAAAGATGTTTTTGATGAGAATGAATGCCACCATCAGATAAAAGACCCATGACATGCAAGCATGCGCCACGTTTTGCAGTATCCTCGCAAATGTTGACTAATGGTGCTAAATCGAAAAAAGCATGGCTGTCAATATCTTGATTAATTTGAACGAGATCTTGAGGGATAATGCGGCCGGCACCAATATGCATATGTCCTACTTCTGAGTTGCCGATTTGCCCATCGGGTAAACCAACAGCAGGACCAGATGCCGTAAGCTCCGTAAAAGGGTAGTGTTGGCACCATGCATGCCATTGCGGGGTTTTAGCTTGCGCTATAGCGTTATGTGCTGTGGTGGCCAATTGACCCCAACCATCTAGGATGAGTAGTATTAGTGGGCTTGATGCAATTGACATGGTTTAACCCTTAAATTTTTGTTTTAAACAAGGTAGACTATAAACCATTTGATATAGAGGCAGAAGAGTTTTGAAGCAAATTAATCCTAAACATGTGGCCATTGTCATGGATGGTAATGGGCGTTGGGCAGCTCAACGTGGGCTGATGCGTGTTGAGGGCCATCAACGCGGCGTGATGGTTGTCAAAGAAGTGATTAAAACGGCCATCAAACACAATATTCCAAGCTTAAGCCTATTTGCTTTTAGTCATGAAAATTGGAATAGACCTGAAGATGAAATTAATTTTTTGATGACGCTTTTTATTCAGTCATTAAATCAAGACCTCCCTGAACTCATCAAACAGGGGATTCGTTTACAGTTTTTAGGTTCAAGTGAACGTTTATCTGAAGAGCTTTCTACAGACATGCGAGTTGCTTGTGAACGCACATCACTGAATTCTCGTTTAAATTTAAATATCGCCCTTAATTATGGTGGGAAATGGGATATTTTACAGGCGGTAAAAACAGCACTCAGTTCCGGGGTGAAGCCTGAAGATTTAAATGAGCAAGCGATATCAGCTTATTTGACAACGTCAGCTGGTAATGATCCTGACCTATTTATTCGAACGAGTGGTGAGCAACGGATAAGTAACTTTTTTTTATGGCAACTTGCCTATACAGAGCTTTACTTTACCGAAGTTTTATGGCCTGATTTTGATGCATTGGCATTTGAAAAAGCCCTTGATTTTTATCGCTCACGTGAGCGTCGATTCGGTAGAACTTCAAGGCAAGTTCAAGGAGAATTTTAAAATGTTTAAACAACGGTTATTGATGACTTTAATTTTAATACCACTCGTTCTTGGACTTATTTTTTATGCCCCATCAACGGTTTTTGCAGGATTTTTGCTATGTTTGTGTATCGGCATGAGCTATGAATGGCAGCAATTTTTTTGTTTAACTGATTTCAATCAAGTCTGGTTTAAAACTTTTTTAATCGTCTTTGGGGTGATGTTGGTTTTTTTATTACATGCTTTCTTTATTTATATTGATTTGTTCTTTTGGTTGTTGGCGCTTGTTTTAATCATATCCTACCCGCGATATAAGGACTTTTGTGCTTATGCCGGATTTGTGGCGAGTAATGCATGGTTACTGCTTGGCGTAAGTTTTGCAATACTTTATGAATGGCAGGGAAATGAAGCAGGACGCTTGCAACTGGTTGCCGTGTTGACCTTAGTTTGGGGCGCAGACATTGGGGCCTATCTCTTTGGGAAAAGCTGGGGTAAACATAAGATGATTCCCCAAGTTAGCCCAGGCAAGTCTCTTGAGGGCCTGATAGGTGGAATGCTTGTTGTTGCTATTCTTGCTGCATTTCAAATCTATTTTTTTGATCCATTTTCAGCGCTCCAGTGGTTTATGGTGAGCATCATCACAGGGCTCTTTTCTGTTTTTGGTGATCTGTGGATTAGTTTACTTAAGCGTCAGGTTGGTTTAAAAGATACGGGTCATCTTATTCCGGGGCATGGGGGCTTACTCGATCGATTAGATAGCCTGCTTGCAGCGATGCCTATATTTTATTTTGGCATCAATATGCTAGGTAATATAGGTTCATAAAGCCCGCTATCATTTTATTCATGTTGGTGTCGGTGCTGTGCATCGACAATGACTGGTCATATTTAGCAATCAAATGATTGAAATCCAGACAGCATTTTGATACTGTACTGTTGCTTTTCATGGGTTGTGCTAAGTAGTGTGTCTTATAGTATCTCTCTAGCGAAACCAAATAGTAACAAGATGTTTGCAAATCATAAGCAGCATCATTATATACCCACATTCAAATTTACAACATCGTGGTGTAGGGGAAATTCACTTAAAAGGAATGAGTTGTCGTGATGAACAAGCAAATTAAGAGCTTGAAATATTTGGTGATGGTATTGGCGATTCTGATGATGCCTTTCCAGGTTTTTTCTGCAGATACAAGGTTTATTGTTGAAGATATCAAAGTTGTTGGTCTTAAAAGAGTCGCTTTAGGAACAGTCTTAAACTATCTTCCTGTTGAAGTTGGTGAAGAACTTAGTGCTGACTCCAGCTCTGAAATCATTCGGGAGCTTTATGCGACAGGGTTCTTTCAATCAGTAACTTTGGAAAAAAAAGGCAATACACTGATTGTTTCTGTTGTTGAGCGCGCCACAATTAGTGAAATTAGTATTGAGGGTAACTCAGCCATACCAAGTGATAAATTAAAGGAGCTTCTAAAAGAATATGGTTTAGTCAAAGGACGAGTTTTCCAACGTTCATCATTGGAATTTGTGACGAAACAATTGAAACAAGGTTACAATGCAAGAGGAAAATACAACGCGCATATAAAAACTGAGGTAAAACCCCTAACAGATAACCGTGTTTCTATTTTGATTCAAATTTCTGAAGGGCGTGTTTCTCGTATTGAAAACATTAAAATCACTGGTAATCATGCATATACAGAATCAGAGTTGTTAGGCGAACTGCCTCTTAGTACATCTAATCTCATCACATACTTTACTAAAAAAGATCAGTATTCCAAGGCAACTTTAGATGCTGCACTCGAAGCCTTGCGTTCATTTTATCTTGATCGTGGCTATATGAAATTTAAGATTGTATCCTCACAAGTATTATTAGCGCCAGATAAAAAAGATGTGTATATCAATATCCATCTGTATGAGGGCGCTCAATATCATGTTTCGAGTGTTGAAGTCCTCGGGCACACAAAAATCTCGCCTCAAGTTATTCGTAGCTTGATAAAAATTCAAGAAGGAGATATTTTTTCGCGTAAAAAAATTAGTGAGTCTACGACTTTAATAGGCAATGCCTATGGTGATATTGGTTATGGGTTTCCAGTTATCAACGCTAATCCTATTCTCAATGATGCAAATAAGTCTGTTAAAATTCAATTTTTTATTGATCCTGGTCGACATGTTTACGTTAGACGAATAAATTTTTCAGGAAACACCAAAACAGCAGATTACGTTCTTAGGAATGTGGTCAAACAAGATGAAGCTGCCATTATCTCCTTGCATAATATCAAAGAAACTGAAAGGCATATGCGCTTGTTAAGCTATATTAAAAATGTTGATGTAAAAACCAATCCTGTGCCAGGTAGCAACAACGAGGTTGATTTGGATGTCAATGTTGAGGAGGCTCCCTCTGCTGAAGCTAGCGCCTCTATTGGTTATGGAACAACAGGAGCACAGCTTAATGCCTCCCTGAACCAATATAACTTTATGGGTACAGGGCGTTCTGTTGGGTTGGCATTTAATGCAAGCCTTTGGGGACAAAATTACTCATTAAATTACTATAATCCCTTTTATTATAAAAACACTATCGGCCGAGGCTTTAGTGGATATTTCCAAAAAGTTGATCCTAAGCGTTTAGATGTCACCAATTATAATTCTGATCGCTATGGTGGGGATGTTAACTATAATTTTATGATTGATGAGCGTAGTAGCTACCAATTCGGTTATGGCTACCAAGGCTTAAATATTTTATCAGTAGGTTACGTTTTGCAGACGCAAGAATTTGTCAAAATGTACGGTTCTATTTTTAATGAGTTTCGTCTAAGCTCTGGTTGGTCAAGAAATACATATGATCAAATGCCATTTCCTCATAGCGGCACCAACCAGCAATTTGGGGTTGTTGTGGATTTGCCAGTTAGTTCTGGTTCATTGACATACTATAAAGCCAATTACTTATTTAAGTCATTCCATCCACTGCCACGCGACTTTATCATTTCGTTTTTAGCCAATCTAGGTTATGGAAACCAGTTTAGCGGTAATGGGCTGCCATTTTATGAAAACTTTTATGCAGGGGGTATTGCACAACCTGGTATGGTTAGAGGTTACAGTACTTATTCTCTTGGTCCACAGGACAGTCAACATCATGGCTTGGGTGGTAATATTTTAGCAAGTGGCAGTTTATCATTGATCTTGCCTTATCCCCTAAGCCGTGAAACTTTTAGAACACTGGGCTTTTTAGATTTTGGTAATGTGTTTATTAATGGCTTGCCAGAGCCATTAAAAGGCTCCCCTGCAGGGCCCATACGTTATTCTGCAGGTCTTGCCCTCGATTGGCGGTCACCATTTGGGCCACTAACCTTTAGTTTTGGTTTCCCTCTTAATATGCAAGAAAGCGATCAGAAGGAGTACTTCCAGTTCACTGCATCATCTGCTTTTTAAAAGAAATAAAAAACGTATTCGACTATGTTAAAAATTGTGCTAGCATAGTCGCATAATCATCAAAAATTGAATTTTGAGTTAATAAAAATTGAGGATATAAAAATGAAAAAAATTTTGGCAAGTTTAATGTTATTGAGCTTGTGTGGTTTAGCGACAGAAGCCTTAGCAAATGATATGAAAATAGGGGTTGTTGATTTACAAAAAATTGTGCAAACTTCACCGCAAATGCAAGCCATTCAAAAAAAATTAGAAACAGAGTTTCGTCCACGTCGTGATGCACTAGTTGCCGAAGAAAAAAACTTAAGAGAAAAAATGGATGGATTCAAACGTGATGCCGTGGTCATGAATGCCAATACCAAAAAAGATAAAGAACGAGAATTAGTTTCGCTGCAACAAAAATTTGAACGCGCCGGTCAACAATATCAACAAGAATTAAATACTGCACATAACCAAGCAATGGAAGATTTTTATACTAAGGTTCGTGCTTCAATTGCATCAGTTGCAAAAAAAGAACAATATGATTTGGTTTTACAAAAAGACGCAGCGCCATTTGCTGCTGAGAAACTAGATGTCACCAAATTGGTAATTGCTGAGATAAAATAAACCTAAATATTGAGGTGGGTTTTGAATACGCTAGAAATTGAAGATATTTTAAAGGCTCTGCCACATCGCTATCCTTTCCTTTTGGTTGATAGGGTGTTAGATTTTGAACCCTTTGAATTTCTCAAAGCGATTAAAAATGTGACGATCAATGAGCCTTTTTTTCAGGGACATTTTCCAGGCATGCCAATCATGCCTGGCGTACTGATGTTAGAGGCTCTTGCACAAGCGGGTGGCATTTTATTTTCGAAGTCACTCACCCCAGAACCTGGGCATGAATTTGTTTTTTTCTTTGCAGGAATTGACAATGTCAAATTCAAACAAATTGTTGTTCCAGGAGATCAATTAATTATTGATATTAAGCTGTTAGTTAAGAAAAATAATTTCTGGCGCATGCAAGGCACTGTTCACGTTGGTGATAAATTGGCCTGTAGCGCTGAATTACTTAGTGCTGTTAAGGAAGTAAAGAAGTGATAAGTGAACATGCTATTATTCATCCCAGTGCCAAAATAGCTCACGATGTGAGCATTGGTCCAGGAACGATTATCGGAGCCAATGTAGAAATTCAAGAAGGTACTTGGATAGGCCCGCACGCGGTCATCCAAGGTCCAACGGTTATTGGTAAAAACAACAAAATCTTTCAGTTTTCATCTCTAGGTGATGCGCCTCAAGATAAGACATATTGTAATGAACCAACAACACTGATTATTGGTGATGATAATGTCTTTCGCGAATTTTGTACCGTTTCTCGGGGTACGGTAAAAGGTGGTGGGGAAACGCGTATTGGCGATAATAATTTTTTAATGGCCTACACCCATGTTGGCCATGATTGTCGTTTAGAAGATCATATCACGATGGTGAGTTACAGTGCTTTATCTGGCCATGTCCATGTGGGTCATCATGCCACGATTGGTGGTTATGCTGCTATTCATCAGTTTGTCAATATAGGTCCATTTGCGTTTATTGGAAGGGCTACTTATGTTAGCAAAGATGTTTTACCTTATCTTATGATAGCTGGCTACACACCAGAGACTGTCGGTATTAATACTGTTGGTTTGAAGCGTGCAGGATTTAGCTCTCCAAGCATTGATGTTTTACGTCGGGCTTATAAAACCATTTTCAGAAAAGGATTAACCACCCAACAGGCATTAGCTGAATTAGAAACGATTCAACAAGAATCCCCAGAAGTCATTCCTTTTATTGAAGCCATCCAAAATGCCACCCGTGGCATCTTAAGATAAATACCAGCTGCAAAGAGAGCTTTATGCTCTTTTTGTACCCCTCTTTACGCGCAGATCACGTCTCTTTTCTGAGTCTCAATTGACACAGAGATGCTTTTTTTGAGCTATCATGCCTTTAATTCGATCTACTTGATATTTTTTGATCAAATGCAAATTTTATGTTATCATTGTTTTTTTTTTGCTTATTAAGGTTGGAATACTTAAATGAATCTTTCAATAGAAGAGATGATGTTCTTTCCCATGGACCCCT
>RGPR01000005.1 GCA_010030245.1 Gammaproteobacteria bacterium | reverse complement strand
CGGCGCTTAGTGTTTTACTCGAGGCAAAGCTTTTAAGTCCCGAGAATTTTGATACGCTTATCGAGCATCAAACGCCTGCGGTATTTGCCTCAGAGTGTATACGTGCTAATTCTTTAGATGTTGAAGTGATTGCGACGTTCTTTCTTTGATGATTTTTTATATGAATTTGTCGCGATAATCTGTGAATATAAAAGTATGTTTGTTTTTTTTCTTATTTATTGATACAACTTAGCGTAATCGAACTTTTGGTGGACTGTCCGCTTAAGACATGTAAAAATAAAAGCTAGCTTAGACCATAAGGATTTGGTTTGTTAACGATAGATACTGCGTCTAATAAAAATAAAATTAAGTTTCTACTTGGTGTCATTGCTCTGCTGATAGGATTTTTTTTATTAGGCCTATTTTTATTCTTCCCCAGCAAAAAAACATTTACGGGTTATACCGATACTTTATATGTATATTTGGCCGCACCCACTATGGGCTATGTTGAACACAAATGGGTTGATAGGGGAGCTCCCTTTAAAAAAGGCGATCGCTTGCTTGCGTTATCAGCTGAACCCGATATATCACAATTAGAACAAGCCAATGCTTTTCTCGGTCAAACAGATAACACATTACTTGATTTGGAACGTCCACGTCGGCGCCCGGAACGCGAAGCTATCAAAAACCAAATAAAACAGGTTCAAGCCTCTATAGATAGAGTCACTCTTTTCTATAATCGTCTGTTGAAATTAGCGAGCAAACAGTTTGTTGCTCAAGATACTATAGATACCAATCGCAAAATGATAGAAGAACTTCATTTTCAGAAGAAAGCCCTAGAGGAAAATCTTAAATTATCTAAAATGGGTGCGCGTTCAGCACAAATTGCATCACAACAACAGGCAGTAAAAGCGGCCAAGGCTAAAATCATTGAGTACAGTTGGTATTTAGAACATAAAAAAATCAAGGCGCCAGCGGATGGTTACGTGTTCGATATTTTTTATAATTTAGGTGATTTTGTTGCAGCTCAAAAGCCTGTCATGTCAGTTGTTCTCCCAAAAAATAATTATATTGAGTTTTTTGTAAGCGCTAAAGAGATGATTGCGCTTAATTTAAATCAAATTGTACATTTTCATTATTTTAATGACAAGCAGATGAAGGATGCAAAAATTTTCTATATTTCACAGACAGTGGAGTATATGCCGCCCATTTTATTCACCCAATCGTCCCAGCAAGAACTGGTTTTTCGAGTAAGAGCCCGGCCTTTAAATGTCCAACGTTTTGTCTTGGGGCAAGCAATTGAGGTTATACTTTAATCATGACAACGCTGGCAATAGATGTTCATGGCTTAACAAAAACCTTTTTTGAGCACGTGGTGGTTAGTGATTTAACCCTTCAAGTTAAAAAAGGAGAGATATTTGGGTTTTTGGGTGCAAATGGTAGTGGTAAAACAACAACCATACGAATGCTTTGTGGTCTTTTAACTCCAGATCGAGGTAAGGGACGCTGTCTTGGCTTTGACGTCCTCAGTGAGGCTGAAGAAATTAAAAGAAGGGTAGGCTATATGCCCCAACGTTTTAGTCTATATCAAGAATTAACAGTTTATGAAAACCTGGCATTTATTGCTTCAATTTATGGGATGTCAAATCCACAGATGCTTATCAGCAACTGTATTGAAGAATTGGGTTTTGAGGACAAACGCGATGAATTGGCTGCTAATTTATCTGGGGGCTGGAAACAACGACTTTCATTAGCTTGTGCCTTAATTCATCAACCAGAGCTTTTATTGTTAGATGAACCTACAGCAGGGATTGATCCTTTAGCTCGTCGTGACTTTTGGGATAAAATTCATCAACTTCGTTTGAAGGGCATCACCACCTTGATGTCAACGCATTATATGGATGAAGCTGAGCGTTGTGATGAATTGGCATATTTGTCGGGTGGTCGATTATTGGTGCAGGGATCTGTCGATAAGGTGATTGCCTCTACAGGTTTAAGCAGCTTTATTGTGACAGGCAACCTATCTAGTAATTTTTTGCATACGTTAAAACAGCTCTCCGGGGTCAGTCAAGCAGCTTGGTTTGGTCGAAATTTTCATGTTTGTGGACTTAATTTACCATTAATTGAACAACAACTTAAAGATTTACAAGAAAGCTTTGATTTTAATTATCAATTGACTGATGCCTCATTAGAAGATGCATTTATTTCCCTTGGTGATAGTGCCAATTAAACGAGGTAACAGGAGTATGTGTTGCAATTAAACATGATTCAATTGCCCTCTTTTAAGCGTATGCTCGCGGTGATGTCAAAAGAGTTTATGCAAATGCGGCGAGATAGAACAACATTTGCCATGATGATTGCTATTCCTTTGATGCAGCTGATTCTGTTTGGATTTGCCATTGATCTTAACCCTAAGCATTTGCCTGCTGTTGTCGTCATGCAGGACCCGAATCCAATTACTCAAGATGTTTTAGTACGTTTGGAGCAGTCACAATACTTCAAATTTATTGCCCATGTGCATCGTTTAAAAGAAGCAAAATTAATGATGGCACGTAATCAAGTGAAGATGATTGTGTATTTTCCAGCTGGTTTTTATCGCAAGGTACTTAAGGGGCAGCAACCCGCTGTGTTACTGCTTGTTGATGGCAGTGATCCTATTATTGCTTCACGATCTGTTGCTGTATTTAATGAAATGCCAAATCTGGTAGGCCAAAATCGTTTACCATCTGTGACCAATTCAGACAATCGTCTGTTTAAAACAGTTAGCCTGTCTGCATTTAACCCTGAAATTAAAACAGCCTTTCATATTGTGCCAGGTTTGCTTGGTGTCGTATTAACCATGACGATGGTGGTGATTACATCGATTGCCATTACCCGAGAATTTGAGCGGGGAACGATGGAGATGCTATTGGCAACGCCAATTAAGCCCATTGAGGTGATTATTGGAAAAATTTTGCCTTATGTGGGGGTTGGCTATATACAAGTTTTTCTGATTCTGAGCATGGCAAAGCTACTTTTTGGATTGCCAATTCAAGGTTCTATCTTGTTGTTAATACTGATGTGCTTACCTTTTATTATTGCAAATTTAGCAGTTGGTTTAAGTTTTTCTACCTTAGCAAGTAACCAACTGCAAGCGATGCAAAGTGCGATGTTTTTCTTTTTACCTTCAATTTTACTTTCAGGATTTATGTTCCCCATTGATGGCATGCCCACATGGGCACAATGGATTGGAAAAATATTGCCTTTAACGCATTTTCTAGTGATTGTTCGAGGGATTATTTTAAAAGGGGATGGTTTTTGGGATATATATCCTGCCCTACTTAAAATCATTTTTTTTACAGCCTTAATAATGTTGATTAGCTTTAGACGGTATCGCAAAACTCTTGATTAAAAAAGGATAAAAGATGATGGTAACTACTGAGATTGTAGAACAATGGCATGATGATCTG
Source organism: Gammaproteobacteria bacterium (assembly GCA_010030245.1). Taxonomy (GTDB): domain Bacteria; phylum Pseudomonadota; class Gammaproteobacteria; order Legionellales; family Legionellaceae; genus UBA2653. Next base: position 35,326 of record RGPR01000005.1, on the reverse strand, counting down.
TGTTGTCGAGGTTTTTTGGCCTATCCTAAGGAGGCTAAGATATCGCCTGCAGTTATGATTGTACATGATTGGTCGGGTTGCAATCAGTTGGTACAAGATCGGGCTATTGAATTGGCGAGCAAAGGCTATATTGCTTATGCTGTTGATATGTATGGGTTAGGCATGGTTGGTCAAAATAATGAAGAAAAACAAGCGTTGATGACGTCGATAGTGTCGAATCGGGTTAAGCTTGCTGAACGCTTAAATTTATTCCTCGATAAATTACGTAACTTACCACAAGTAGATCCGAAGCAATTGTTTGCGATTGGTTTTTGTTTTGGCGGTTTATGTGTTCTTGATCTTGCCCGAAGTGGTGCTAAATTAAATGGGGTCGTCAGTTTTCATGGGTTATTATCAGCACCTCCTCAGCTTAAAGAAAAACATATTGTCGCTGATATTTTAGTATTACATGGGTACGATGATCCGATGGTAAGACCTGATGATATCATTATTTTTTGTGATGAAATGACCAAGAAAGGCGCGAAATGGGAGGTGAATATGTATGCACATACCAAACATGCATTTACCAATCCTAATGCACATGATTTACAAAATGGCCTAATTTATGATGTCGCTGTTGCCAATAAGGCATTTACGGCCATGTATGCTTTTTTTGCTAGACTGTCTTCATGAATCGACAAGAAAAAATCGCATCTCTTGCCGCATACCTTGGCGCCTTATATGAGGCAAGGCAATGGCAAATTGCCTTGGCTGAATCTTGTACTGGCGGCGGCATTGCTTATCAGATTACTAAAATACCCGGTAGTTCTGCTTGGTTAAAGTATAGTGTGGTGACTTATACAGATAGCGCTAAGCAAGAAATTTTGGGCGTAAGTATAGCTATTTTGTCTAAGGATACTGCCGTGAGTGCTGTTTGTGCCAAGGCGATGTTAGATGGCCTTGATCCTAATTGTGCACGTCTGGCAATTACAGGATATAGTGGCCCTAGTGGTGATGATGTTGGACGCATTTATATTGCTTATGCAGCACCTAGCGAGCTAGCTAAGGTATTGTCATTTCATTGTCTAGGATCGAGGGAAGATATCCAAGAACAAGCTATTTTTGAGGCTTTAAAATTACTGGTAGAGATGGCTTGGAGCTGGCAAGATGAGCCAAAACATCATTGTTTTTTTGCTCTAGGCATTGATGATGAGTCCCTGGAAAATCAAATTTTTGAGCGTGCATTGCAGATGGGTTTTTCTGCTTTGCATCTTGAGCCCATATCTAATATGCATGTAACCCTTGCACATTTCCCAAACCAATGTTCAAGTGATATTTTGCACTTAATACAACAGGGTGACAATTGTGCGCATCGATTTTCAATAGTTGATTTCTGTTTGAATCAACTTGAATATTTCAATAGAGCAGACGCTTGGGTATTGCGACCAGATAAGACGCCCAAAGCACTAAATGAACTCGCCGCCTATCTCGGCGCAAGAGATTTTTCAGCCCATTTAACGCTTAGCAAACGCTGTCATTTAAACGATGCTTTTGATAAGCTTTCTTGTCCGATCTCTTGGTCGGTCAATCGCTTTTCTTTATTTATATCATTTCATGGTATTTTTTATAAGCCGATAAAAACCTGGAACTTGGAGACATAAAATGACTGAAAATTATAGTGAATACACCAAAAGCTTAAGTATTGAACTCGCTAAAATACGCCAAGAAATTCCAGAGGTGATGAGTGGTTTTTCACAAATGGCGGCAGGTGCTTTAAAACCGGGAGCCTTGGATAAAAAAACCAAGGAATTAATTGCCATGGCTTTAGCTGTAGGCAATCGATGTGGCGGTTGTATTGGTTTTCATGCGCAAGCATTGGTTAAGCTCCAAGCAAGTCGTGAAGAATTTATGGAAATGTTAGGCATGGCGATATATATGGGCGGCGGACCCTCATTGATGTATGCAGCTGAGGCTTTATCAGCATTTGAAGAGTTTTCAAAAAATTAGCTTGTTTTGCCAACATGAAGCATTTTTTGTGCTAATGAGGGGCTTTTGCTATGTACTTGAACAAAAGGATGACTGCGATTGCTGGTGCTATTGCAGCCATACTTTTGCTGTAACCCCATTAGGGCTACCTGAGCAACAGAGAGTTGATTTTTCTCATCATCACTCATGCTTAAGTGTTGATAAGTCTCTTTAATGAGGTCAGTCATTTGTTCGGCATTGATATCTTCTTGATTGGCGATACAAAACAAAGGCGTTCCTGCTTGTGCATTGGCTTGATTGGCAGAGTATAAGCTTTCCCAAATACTTTCTGCAGTGAGTAGCAAGATATTGCGCGCAGATTTTGCCCAGGCCTGAGAATTTGCATCTGGTTTCATTTCCATCCTTGGAATAGTATTTGCGACATTTATGAATTTAATAATTTTATCTGCATACAATGGTTGATGAATAATGGCAAGCATCAGAAATATCAATCTTTTCATTAAAAAACCTCAAGTAATGATTAGGTCATGGGGCTTGATCCAGCCAACATGAGCCGCGACAAGAAGAAAAATGAGTAAAACTATCGTGAGCACAATTCGTGAAGTCAAGGCTTTAACCGTTTTTGTTCCAGCATTGCCTTCCTTGACGAGATAATATAAACCACTGCCCAAGGCAAAAAAAATTGCCAAAAGGATAAAAATAATAACTATTTTGGATAACATTTGATATACTCTCGTTTGGCATTTTGAAGATTTATTCAATTCCTAGAGTTTAAACCTTTTTATGAAAACTTTCACTCGTTCAGTTATCGAAATGATGATTTTTGTATTGGCTGTTTTGCTGTTGGTTCAACTTGGCTTATGGCAATTAAAGCGCGAGCAACAAAAAAAACTCATTTTAAGCGCATATGAGCATAATCAGACGATGAATGTGCGTCAAGACCTTAATGACATCCAGCCTTTTTCTCGAGTCAAACTTGAAGGAAAAGCGCAATTACCGATATTGTATTTGGATAATCAATTTTATCAGCATCAATTCGGTTATCATGTACTATGTGTTTTGCATGCTAGTGAAGGGAAGTATGTGCTCGCAGATTTGGGGTGGATTAAAGGAGATATCAATCGCATTACCTACCCATTCACCGAATTGCCCTTAAGGCGTATATGGCAAGGGTATGCATACCACGCAAGTAAAAAACCGATGTCGCTTGGGCAGTGGCTAGAGCATGAGGGATCTGCGTCATTGGTCATTGAGTCTCTAGATTTGGAAGCCATTGAGGCTTATCTAAAAATAAAACTAGTACCATGGGTGTTGAGGGTTAATGAATCGCCTATTTACAAGCCCAATTGGCCGCTGGTATCGGTGCCGCCCAGTCGGCATCGTGCATATGCGCTGCAATGGTTTAGCATGGCAGCTATTTTGTGTTTGATTTTTCTATGGCGGATGATGAAACGATGAAAACAGTACTTCTTAAACAAAACAGAGCCCTTTATGTATTGCTGGGATTATTTTTATTACCAGTATTAGCTGCGCATTATGTTTTTAGCCATGCAAATCATTGGGTTTCAAATAAAGCTAGTAACTATGGTCAATTTGTCAATCGTCCCATGGTGTGGCAAACAGGCGATCATCCAAGGCCATGGCAGCTTGCGTTCAAGGTGGAAAGTGTCTGCCGTCAAGACTGTTTAGATGCGCTTGATAAGTTGTCTCGTTTACGATTGAGTATGGGCCGAAAACTATATGATTTAGATCTTGTCTTGGTTTTTTCGTCTACGCACAAACCTTCACCTGAACTTCAGGCACAGTTAGATAATCAAAATATACTTTGGGCATTATTGTCTGATGATGAGGGGCTAAAGTGGGCTAAAGTATTTAAGGATCAAAAGATTATTTTATTTGGACCTGAGCACCAAGCTGTTTTAAAATATCCCAAGCTGTTTCAATCGAAGAAAATGGCGCATGATCTGCAACTATTAATTAAGTGAGGGTATCGTGAGTTTATTCAAAAAAATGTTAACGTTTACCATTGTTTTGGCATGGTGTGTGTTAATGCTAGGCGCCTTTACTAGGTTGACAGATGCAGGTCTTGGCTGTCCAGATTGGCCTGGTTGTTATGGACATTATTTGCCAGATAGCATCACCCAATTACCAAGTCTGGCACATCCCTTGGATTTATTAAAAGCCTTAACCGAGATGTATCATCGTTATTTGGCAGGAACCTTGATCACAACCATTGTGTTTTGTTTACTGCTCCTTGGCTTTAGGCCAACTATTCGGCAACATATACCAGGTATACTGCCGCTATGTCTATTTTGCTTGCTAGGCTTTCAAGCAGCGCTAGGAATGTGGACGGTCACCTTAAAGTTGTTGCCAACGGTTGTAATGGCGCATTTATTAGGTGGCTTTCTTATTTTTGCATGTCTTGTGGCGATGCGCGCTGCATTCGCTGAAAAAGTGGTCATGACAACAAATCCTTATCGAAAATGGCTTGGGCTTGGTGTATTATTGCTCTTTTGCCAAGTTGCACTTGGCGCCTGGGTTAGCTCTAATTACGCCGGCATTTCCTGTTTTGGTTTCCCCACCTGTAATGGGATGTGGATGCCGCCACTGAATTGGGATGAGGCTTTCCATCTGAGTCATCCTATTGGGGTGAATTATCAGGGCGGCCTTATGTCTGTGGATGCCCGCATGACAGTACAGTGGGTGCATCGTCTAGGGGCCTTATTGATATCAGTGTATTGGATAAGCCTCATATTGTTATTATGGTTCAACATAAAAGTACAGACCTACCGGCGCTTTATCATAACTTTTGCATTGTTGTTATTGCTGCAGTTGGGTTTAGGTGTCGTCAATGTGCTTTATCTGTTACCGCTGCCTGCCGCAGTATTACACAATGGAATTGCCGCACTTTTATTTGCTAATGCTATTGTATTATTTTGTTTGCTGAAACCATCCAAGGCTAAGGTTTAGACGTCGATGAGAGTATATATACTTAAAGATTTTTGGGAGTTAAGTAAACCCCGCGTGGTCGCACTAATGTTGGTGACCGTTTTAGTGGGGATGTTACTTGCGCCTGGTTTTACATGGTCTTTTCAATTGATTGCAGCAAGTCTTGTGGGTATTGCATGTTGTGCAGGTAGTGCAGCAGCAATAAACCATTTACTTGATGTTCATTTAGATGCCAAAATGAAGAGGACTGAAAACAGGCCAGTTGTGCAAGGGCGTGTCACCCCTGGGCAGGTATTATGTTTTTCACTGGTGATGGGCTCCGTGGGATTGATAATTCTATATGTATTTATTAATCCATTAACGGCGAGCCTGACGTGTTTAAGTTTGATTGGTTATGCAGGGATTTATACTGGATTTTTAAAACGGGCCACGACACAAAATATAGTAATTGGGGGGCTGGCAGGTGCTGCACCGCCATTATTAGGTTGGACCGCAGTGACCAATCATATTGATGCGCAGGGCCTTTTATTGGTATTAATTATTTTCGTATGGACACCACCCCATTTTTGGGCTTTGGCCTTGCATCGCATCAAAGATTATCAAAATATAAAAATACCGATGTTCCCAGTGGTCTATGGCGAACATTTGACAAAATTACATGTGCTTTTATATGTATTTTTGCTTATCATTGTGACAATCTTGCCTTATTTAATCGGCATGTGCGGTTACCTGTATCTAATTGGAGTTACTATACTCAATCTGCGTTTTTTATACTGGGCTTGGGTTTTATATACCAATAAACAAGAAAAAGCTGCCTTATCGACATTTAAATACTCGATTTGGTATTTGCTGGCATTATTCATTTTATTATTAGCGGATCATTTTTTCGCACGAGGACAAATATGACAACATCAATCCGAGGGTTACTGTGTGTAATTATCGCATTCATTGCTTTATCACTTGGTTTATGGTTCCAAAACCATGTGGCGTTTAAAAAAGCACAATCTTTTGAGCTTAAACATGGCACATATTTAGCGCACACCCGTCCTTTACCTCCCTTTCAATTAAAACAAACCGATGGTTTAGATTTAAATCCTTCAGCGTTAGTTGGACACTGGACAGTATTATTTTTTGGGTATACCCAATGCCGCTCTATTTGTCCGACCACTATGGCTATGCTTCATCAAGCCTATGATATTCTGCGAAAGAATCGTATGGGATTGCCAGAGATGATCATGATTTCTCTTGATGGAGAACGCGATTCACTGGAAACCATGAGACAGTATGTCAAGGGATTTGATGCTTCATTTATAGGTGCAACTGGAAAGATGGCCACCGTTCAGCAATTAAGTCAAACATTAGGTATTGTCTATGATGCGCAAATATCAAAGGATGGTCAAATTGATCATAGCGGTAGCTTAACAGTGATTAATCCCATGGGGGAGGTGGCTGCTTTTTTTACGCCGCCAATGCAAGCTAAGGATGTGGCTTTAGATTTAGAAACATTAATTCAACATATTAAACTGAGCTAAAGAAAAGGTAAAATACAATGAAGATAGCAATCCTAGCCACCAATCCAAACTTATATTCCCATCAACGTTTGATACAAGAAGGCCAAAATCGTGGTCATGAGATGGTGGTGATTAATCCCTTAAAATGCTATATGAATGTGAATGCGGCAAGGCCATCAGTATTTTATCAAGGCGGACAAGTTTTGGAGCATTTTGATGCGATTATTCCCCGTATTGGCGCCTCTAGCACCTTTTATGCCACAGCGGTTTTGCGTCAGTTTGAAACCATGGGTATTTATACCTTGAATCAATCATTAGCGATCTCTCGTTCACGTGATAAGTTTAGAGCATTGCAACTTTTGGCTCGAAAAGGCATTCCTATGCCATTGACCGGATTTGCTCAATCTCCTGGTAATACAGAAGACTTGATTCATATGGTTGGCGGGGCGCCAGTGGTGATTAAGTTGCTTGAGGGTGCTCAGGGCAAAGGGGTGATGTTAGCTGATAGTCATCAGTCTTCTGTTTCTATTATTAATGCGTTTAAAAAGATGGGTGCTAATATTTTAGTTCAAGAATTCATTGAAGAGTCCAAAGGCAGTGACATACGCTGTTTTGTGGTAGGAACGCAAGTGATTGCTGCGATGGAACGACGTGCAAAGCCTGGTGAATTTAGGTCTAATGTGCATCAAGGTGGAAGTGCTAGAAAAGTTCGCTTAACGCCTGCTGAGCGTGCTATTGCGATTGCAGCAGCAAAAACCATGGGGCTTCGCGTTGCGGGCGTTGATTTGGTTCGATCAAATAGCGGACCATTGGTTTTAGAAATAAACTCATCACCTGGGTTAGAAGGCATTGAAAAAGCCAGCAATGTCGATATTGCATCTAAAATTCTTGCCTATGTCGAAAAACATGCTAAGCCTTTATGTCGTACCACGCCATTCCAAGGTTAATGTTCATCTTTGGTTTTGCCAATTAACCAATCAACATTGACCTCTAACTCATGTGCAATTGTTTCTAAAACTTTTGTACCTGGGATAATCTCGCCATGCAAAATTGATGCAGCTTGAAATTTCTTGGCATGTATCAGCTTGGCGAAAGCCTCAATCCGCTCTTCTTCTGGGAATGGTAGGCCAATATTGTCTAACCCATGATTTAATCGCTCCGAAAAAATCCTGTTTGCCATAAAAATTTCCTTAAAGATACGATAGTATGTATATAGCACAAAAAAAACAATATTGCATACAAAGTGCTTTTTAAGAAAAATGCCCTCGAATTATATCCATTTTCGGTTTAGACTAGTTCACACAAAGATGTCAATCGAAGAGAAGGAACTTTTTTATGGCACATACATTCAAAGAAGCCGAGTCTATAATTGTCCGGATGACAACAGAAGATAGGCAGGCGATTAATCGCATGGTTCAACATAAACGTCAAGAATTTGAATCCGTGATGAAAAAAGGAATTGTTGCCATGCTCAATGCACAAGAAGAGCATGATAAACTTGCGGAAAAAAGAGCAGAGTATTCAAGCTTTCTTAGCTTGAAAACACAACGCAAAAAAGCAGAGCTTAGCCATATAACAACCATGGCAAGTGGTGCAACCCGGGGTGCACCGATGGGGATAGGCGCAGGCGCTCAGATTGCCTTCAGTGGGGCAAATGCTGTCGGTCAAGTCATACTTGATGAAGGTGAGCAGCGCCGCCAAGAGCAAGCAGCCGCACAAAATTTATATTCTGCGCAAATGCTTTACTATATTCCACCCCAAGATTATGAACCCATTGCCGCACGAGTTGCAGGAATTTTAAGTTATCGCTATCAATTTTTAATATTTAGACTTGCAGCGGGTGAAAATGGCTACATTAGGCTTGCTAATTTTTTTATTAAATCCATGAAAAAATATGCCATTGCACGTTTAAGGGAACAAAAAAACAATGTGATTAGTGCTCTGATTAATGCAGCTATTCCGCCATCAACAGATACTTTAAGTTACCGTGATTTCCCACATATTGATGTTGCAAATTTTAGATTAAATGTGAGCAATTGGGGAAATCATTCACCCTTGGTACTGGATGAAGAAGCGAGTGAGATTGTTAAACGATGCGGGCCTGCAGTAAGATGCTTTTTGGGAGGGTCTGAAACTTATATTGACCTATTTGCGCTTAAACAAAAGACTTATCATGATTATACCATTCTTGGCGCACTCAATCATGCATCAATTTTAAATACCAGCGGGCGGGTCATGTCTGGCCTTCAGACACCGCATCGTCATTTGGTTTCTTTAGATGGGAACATGAAATATCCAATGATCTTATTAAGCGCGGATGAAACAACTGCAGATCTTGGGGTAAATTTTGCAACACGATCGACAGATTATCGTTTAGAGCCTGCTCATATGGAGGCATTAAAGCGTCTTGTCCCCAATTTTTTAAGTCATCGTAGCCATTATCGATTAAGTGATGCCATTGATGCCGATGTTGAACATTTTGATGCTTATCGTTACCCTGAAGAGCGTAAGGAGTGTCCCTGGACTGCGCGCAGAGATTTACAGTTACAATCGCGTTTATTGACTATGTATACTCATGCAAGAACCGCAACTGTTGCAGGGGAAATTCAAGAAATCGAGGGAGTTAATAAATTACATGCGATGTTAAAAGCAGGGCACGCCCATACTTTAGAACTGCAACGCCAAGAAATTCAACAAAGTAAGAGGACATTGCTTAATGCTATGCATTTGTCATTTGATCATTTACTATCAGAAAAAGCTCAAAAAAGACACAAAATTCAGGCGTTGAATATGGCAAAGCATGGCGCTAAGACTGTGACACAAATGCTTCATTTTATGTTGGAGGCTAATGAGCTAACAGAGCCAGGTTTTATGGAGGCCAAGCGCTTATTAGAACTTGTAAATCTTTGTATATATGCTTGTCGCAGTAATTTGGTACAAGAAACTTTTTGCTTAAATGAAGTTCTGCTTGCAAATGCGCAAGCGCAAAAAACACTGACGCAAATCGCCTTAGGCCATCAATTGGCGTTCAATAATTTTCAACTGTTAATTGAGTTACTAGAATTCAGTGAACCAAATGAGAAAATTAAAGAGTTTTTGCAACGTGATACGCAAATCAAGCAACATATGCTCAAACATTTAAAAATTCAGCTGCGAGATAATATTGCCACCTTAAGAAAAATGAAGGAAGTCAGTGAAATGATAGCAGTCTATGATGCTGAATATGCCAAAACACCAATTGATATTGCTGTGGCTGTGAGTGCATTTGATGAGGCTCTAGCTGACTTTAGACAACGGCATCAGCTGCAAAATGCTACTCTTGGTAAAAAGGGGAAAGATTTTTTTGCCGAAATCTTATTTGAAGCTAATTTTTATTATCATGCCCTAAAAGCTGGGCTTCATGTCGATGCGTGTTTAGTCATTGATAAACAATCTTGGAGTGAAGGACTTGGATTGCAAGATAAAACGCCTGAGGAAAGGAAAGAAATAATTGCACAGGCTATTGATACGTGGTACCAGGAATTACAAGATTCTTGCCAAACAGCCAATACACAAATCAGTCAATATTCAAGATGGACAAGTAACAGGAGGCAACTATTATCAGAACTGGAGGTCACCAAGCAAAAAGTGATACGGTTTCGGGATAAAATTATTGCCTGCTATCATGCCCTATCCTATCAGCCAGAACAATTGACAGATGAAACTAATGCATTTCTATTGAGAGCGAAACAACAAGCTGAATTAAGTTGTTTATATTTCCTGGCTGATAGTAGTGGCTATGATGTTCAAGAATTAAGTTTATCTGCTAAAAAACTTTATTTGAGTTATCAACAAATGTGTATGCAGCGTGCACAAGCAGTGGTTGAAGATGTGACGCGTCACCATGATAGAATTTCACCAGAAATTACTTGGCAAGAACTTAAGGAGAAGGCTGTCATCGTTCGTCGAGCAAAAGAAAGTTTAGAGCTTGAAATCCGTGATGACATTGAACTCATACAGCTTGCTGATCACCAATTACAACTTGCACAACATGATGCACTTCAAATTGCTGAAGCCATGAGTGATATTAATGGGCAACTCAATTCTTTTCGTGAGGGTGTTAAATCGGTTAAAGGTTCGAAGCGTGCAGATGAGCATTATCTCGCATTGGTTATTGAAAAGTTAGATGCTATTTTGGATAATATCCGTTATTTTGGTATTGAGACCGCCCCATTTGAAGCTTATTTACTGGAAGAAAAGGAAAAGTTTTGTCAATCATGGCGAGGCAAGAGTACAGAACATACCCAAGAAGAGGGTATTTTTTTCCTAGTAAAATTACTTCAATGGGTAAATAAAGAATATTTAACCCTATATCCTCAAGCATCTGCCTTAGAAACAATTAAAGCACAAAAAGAAAAGGTAGCTTCCTTAGTAAATCTAGAGCCTTTAGAATTGTTATATAGCCGTAAAAAAGCATTAAGAGCAGTGAAGCAGGCCTATGGATATATTCAAAAAGTGAATCAAAGGAATGAGCAAAATGCCTTGGGGGTGGCGCTAATACCTCCTATAAAAAAGGATGATCTGGCTCGAGATGTGTTACTTTGGAGTAGAAGTTTGAGCATCAGTGAGCGAGAGTGGTCTGATTTTAAAAATAGCACGAGTATTCGTCGTCAGCGCTTACAATATTCTCAGGACCATAAGACACCAATTCGTAAGGTTTACTCTTTTCTCTTAGCATTGGTAGTTGAACAAATTACGCAAAAGCGCATGGATTTAGCAAGGCTTAGAAAAATACAAAATCAATTAAGCAGCTTGAGTTTAGCTCAAGCAAATACTGAGACCTCTCCCGCTGCCCATCGTGAGACATTATCAGGCATAATAGAGTTAAAAAGGAAGCTTGTCCATTTGTGTGTTCCAAAAATATATCAATTAGATACCGAACTTGAACAACTTTTGTGTTTAAAAAAACAAATGCTTGAATTAAGTTTAAGACTATTTTTTATGGAGTGGTTTCGTAAAGCACGAGATTTACCTGAATTTAGCTTGGGAGAGATTGCTCTAAAAATCAAAAGCCCAACATTTCTTGAAGCCCCCTTAAGCTTTATTGAACAAAAAGGCCCCGATGCGCTGCATGAGACCGAATACTCTATTGATGAAATTCAACAGATGTTTGATAGTGTAAAGCATGACATCGATGAAAAAAGCGTCGCAAGAAAACTGTCGGCTTACTCACTGTTTAGACATTCCCCTAGTTCTTCAGAGGAGTCTGTTGATACAATGACCATGCGCAGATCAACGCTACAATCCTTTGAGATGGCTGACACTTTTTAGTTGGCGATCGCTTGATCAATCATAGGCTTGAAATTAATGAATATTTTAAAAATCAACCATGACATAATGCTTGCTGCAGGCAAGGTGACAATCCATGACATAAAAATATTTCGAATGACGAGCAAATTTAAAGCGCCAATACCGCGCGCTAAACCAACCCCTAGCACAGCACCGACTAAGGTTTGAGTTGCTGATACCGGGATTCCTATGGTATTAGCAACAATTACAGTGGTTGCAGCTGCAAGGGTTGCGGCAAATGCGCGACTTGGCGTTAAAGCAGTAATGCCACTCCCAACAGTCTCAATGACCTTGCGACCATAGATTAAAAAGCCTGCTATCACACCTACGCATCCAAATATTAACGTAATATTGAGCAGTGATTGATCAGAAAATTTAAAATGGTCGAGCGGCGTTTTTGATATGACGATGTTCAACGGACTCGTTGCTAAAGCGACATCATTTGATCCGTGTGCAAAGACCATGATGCAAGCGGTCATCGCCATCAAAACAGCAAAATATTTTTCAACCTGATTAAACCGTTCTCGACGTTTTACTAAAATTTTTTCTGGTAATCTGGACATCACAATGATGCCAATAAGAGTGATGAAGCTGCTCGTCCCCAAAATGATGATGGTCGCTGTTGACATGCTGTAATGGACATTGAAATGATTTAAACCTTTAAGAATCATCATGTAAGCAAGGACAATACCGTTTAAAAAAAGATAAACCGGCATCATCCATTTTGCTTGTCGAAGTGGGTCAGAGGACACAAAAATAGTCGATTGAATCGAGGTAAATAAGGCAAAAGAGGTAATGCCAGCAATGAGAGGTGAGCTTATCCAACCAATTGCTATATGGCCCACTTGTGCCCAGTGAATCGCTTCGCTACCTAAGGACAAACTGCCAAAACCAACCATGGCACCTACTAATGCATTGGTGATAGAAACAGGTAAACCAAAAAAACTCGCAAGATTCATCCAAATGGTGCAGGCAGATAACACGCTTAGCATCCCAAAAATGAGGATTTCGGGGTCGTGTTCTAGTAACTGGGTATTGATAATGCCATCTTTCATGGTTTCGACCACATGTGATCCACCTAAAAAAGCACCAGCAAACTCAAAAAAAATGGCAATTAGAATAGCAGTTCTAACGCGCACTGCTTTAGAACCCATGGTAGTGCTCATGACATTAGCTAAATCATTGGCCCCAACTCCCCAAGTCATTAAAAAGCATAATACTACGGCGACGATTAATAGAGTCATCATTTACCTTTAAATTAGAATGATTCGTGTATGTGAAAATTTATCGTGCAATTAAAATTTGCAAACGACCGCCAACAGATTGAGCTTCATCTGCTAAATTTCCAATCCATTGGAGTAGTTGATATAAACACATTGCATCAATAGGATGCAAGTCTTTTTCAATTTTAAATAACGCATTGCGAACGCTTTTGAGCTCATCATCACATAGATGTTCAATGTCATCTAAAATATGTATCATCTCATCAACAATTTTAACTTCATTGCCTCGAAAACCAGTTTCTAATAGTTCATCGAGTTCGTTAATGGCTTTACAGGCTTGTTTAGCAGCTTCTAACGATCGGCTAAGGCATGAAGTGATATATGGGGCAATTGATTTTGGAATAAGCATTTGACGACCAATCAAAAGACCTGCAATATCTTGGGCCGTATTGGCAATACGGTCTTGTATTTTGAGTAATTCTAAAATGTCAGTTCGGTCGACCGGTAAAAAAAGACCTGTGGGCAAGTGAAGGCGTAGTTCTTTTTTGATGTGATCAGCTTCTCGTTCGAGTAAGTCAATTTCTGTTTGATAATGCTTTGCTTTTTCCCAGTCTTCTTTGAGAACCGCGTCAAGAAGGGGTAGAAGTTGCTTGGCACAAGTATAGGATTTATGCATGTGCTGCTCAATGGGCTTAATTGGAGAACGCCCAAACACCTTAAATATATTGCTCATAGATTAGTCAAATATAATCTTCGTTTGTCTTATCTTAACACAATCTTAAGATGATGATAAGGGTTTATAATCGCATGCAAGACCAGTCATTTTGAAGACGAGTCTTTTGACGCTCATTTCAGTCAAAACCGAAGTTGCAGATAGCAAGAAACCACGAGCATTCTCTACTTCATTCAAATTTTACCCTATCAACCAACCCATTTCTCCAGGAGGAGGCCGAGATGCCAGATCACAAATTTAAGTAGATAGTTGATGCCAATTATTAACAACACCTCAAATAATATTGTTAATCGACCTGCATGTTTGCCTGCTTTATAGGTGAGCTGTTGAACTTAATCAATCTGGAAAGCCCGCATAAGTGTGGCGTCTTGGAAGCCAATTTGTCTGCAACTATCAATAATTTAAAGTGAGGATGCTCGGGTCGTAAGTCAGGCAAAGAACGTTTGGACGCATTGCGCTCACAATCGTTCTTTGTTGCACCCTTACATTTAACAATAGGTTTAGGCATCAAAGGAATGCTTGCTATATCCTAAATGTTCATCTAGTTCAGCTTCTAGTGAACACCCATTAAGCGCTGAGTTAATCGTTTAATAACGCCATCAACCCCGAACAAATTTTCTTGAGCTTTTGCATCACCCAGTAAATTATCCAGCATGTCATCAAGGTAAAATGTGTTGTGCTCGAACCCCAATGCAAATTTTGATCGATGGTAAACAAATCTGGACGGAAAAATTTATAAACTAAATTTGACCTGACAGACACTTCTGAAAAACCGGCAACTGTCAGATCAAGTTTGAACTACTACAACTTACGGATTTAACGCAGGTGGTTGAGAGCTATCTAACTTTTCTGTTAGCCCTTTTTTTAGCCCTTTTTTTAGCTCTTCTTTTAGCTCAGCTGATTTTATTAGTAACGTATCAGTCTGATTCAAAGCTACAGTTGCTCTAGATATTTTTGATGATATGCTTGAGAATAGTTTTTTTGCGCTTTGAGCAATACCACACAAAAAATTCATTGTCTTACTAATGAACGACAGCTGTTGCGTTGCGTGGTTTAAGCCTTTCATACATTGTTCCTTCGAGGCGCCTTCTATAGAACTTCGAGGAAATCGAGCGTTTGTAAATGTCGCGAGTGTCGAAGATGCCTCTTGACTTAACTTGAATAGATTTTGTTGTTCTTCTTTTAGTCCGTTCATAATATTAGTTAATTGGCTTTTTCTTTCGGTTAACATTTCTTTCATTTTCTCAACTTTAGCTACTTCAGTTGTCTCCAATTTCTCCAATGGTTCTTTCAGTTCTTCAAATTCCTGAATCTCTCTTTCTATCTTTAGTATTTTCTCCTCAACGCTCGCTATTGATCCAGTTAACGCTTTTGACCACTCAGGTTCCTTATTCATAAAATCGGTTACTTCTGCTGATTGTTTTTCTATATTAGCTAAAGATGCGTCAACTTCTTTTGTGCATTTTTCAACAGTAGCTTTTTCCTCTGAATTCATGTCTAAGTTAAACAGCCGATCCTTGGTAAGTGTTATTTGTTCTTTGTGTTGCGTAATACTTTGAAGTATCTCAGCTAATTTCTCATGATTAGTTGTTGACATATGACTCTCCCATATTATTTTATGATAAGAATAGTTTGAATCTGAGCATTGTCAAATTTGAGGACAGTGATTTCTCAAGCTAAATTAATTAGAAATGGTTTACACTGCGATGGGTGAAGTGGGAACGTATTTTATGCTTTTTCTATAACTCATTGAGATACTTAATGACTGTTGCTATCTAAGAAATCATTGATCAAATACTGGCATGGGTTGACTTATTTTTTTGATGTCAGTTCTATGAGGAAATACAATATGGAGAAATGGGGGGTGTGGGACTATTCTGGAATACATTAGAGATCTCTGTCTGCATTTCTTCCGCTATTTTGTTTTCATAATACTTCAGATATTCATTTTTTGCCATGTTGATAAAGAACTGTAGCGCCAGGAAAAATACACTAAGATAAGGTGCGGGCAAAAGAGTGAAAATGACAACTGTTGAGCCAGCTGTGATAAAAGCTAAGGATATATACTCAATCAAAAGTTCGCGTTCTTTACGTTTATAATAGTATTTATCCTCTATTTGTTGTATCTGTTCAGGTTTAGTTAATAGGCCATTTTGAAGACTTGGCTTTGCAAGGTTCATCCATGCTTTAAAACTAAATAAGGTTGTCGACAATGAAGATAAAATAAATAAAATTGAAATGCTGGGGGGCAGATTACCTTGTTGAAGATAACATAAAAATTGAGCAAGGAGGATAATCCCCGTTTGAAAACAATATTTAATGGTTTTTTCTACTTTATGGGCCGTATCGGTGACATGATTATTCCAGAGAAGACCTAAGGTATAGGCCAAACTAAAAGAGTTAATGACCATCGAAACCTTTGGAATATTTATGGGTAAACATATATAGTTTATGAACTGCCATGCTAATAGCGGTGCTTGCTGTGTTATCCAATCTAGTATTAGATGAAGATGGTTGGGTTTTGCGCTAAAATAAGCAATTGCGCCGACAGTAATGACAGCGCCCCCAGTAAAATGGGGCCAGTAAACAGGTTTTGGATTAGATTTGTCCGCAAGTTTAAGGAAGGTTTTTAGGCGATGATGTTTTTTATAAGCTAAAAATTCTAAAAAGCTTAGCATGGTTTCGTCAATTTTTTTCTTAGTTAGCCACGTCTCATAGTCTTTCAAATATTGTGTAATTTGTCGTTCGTCAACGAGAAGTTTTAAAATGTACGCTTTTTCAAAAATATTTAAGTCCTCTTTCGCCAGTGCAATTTTAGCATTGGTCTCTTGCACTCTAGCATAAGTTTGTAAATGTTCTTCAGTGGTATCTAAGTTGCGCCCTTGCAGAAACTCTACAACTTGGGTAATTGGCAGACGTTCATTGATATCCTTACCCTCGCGCGTAAGATTTATCGCTAATTCATGTGAGGTTTGCATCTTTCTGCCTATAAAGAACAACCATATGACCAATACATTCAATCAGTTCTGCATTGAGATGTTGACATAGGGTTTGGGTTAAGGAGTGACGATCATCCTTATCGCTGCCATTCATTTTGATTTTAATACATTCATGTGCTTTAAGTGCCAGGTTGGTTTCATTAATGACGGCTGCTGTTAAGCCTTTTTGACCGATAAGAACCACGGGTTTTAGGTGATGTGCTTGTTGCTTCAATTTTAGTCGTTGTTCTTTAGATAACATTAATGTTTCCCAGGTTTAAAAAAATGAACATATTTTATCTATAGATCTGACATTTGTCATTTATTTTGTTAAAATAAATTTAAAATAATGTCAGCATGGCAGTAATTATATCAATAAATATGTTTATTGTAAATATATTTATTTATTTGCACTTTTTTCGGTAAATAAAGCATGAAACAATCCAAAACTTCTAAACAATGGTTGCGAGAACATTTCTCAGATGCGTATGTAAAAAAAGCACACCAACACGGTTTGAGAAGTCGTGCCTATTTTAAACTAGAGGAACTCGACCAAAAGGAAAAGTTATTCAAGTCAGGAATGACCATCGTAGACTTAGGTTCAGCTCCTGGTGGATGGTCGCAGTATCTATCCCAAAAATTTAATGAGCAGGCAAAATTATTAGCACTTGATATTCTGCCGATGGAACATTTGCCTGGGGTTGAATTTATCTGTGGAGACTTTACTGAAGATGCCGTTTTAGCTGAACTGAGTGCTAAATTATGCCCTAGGGAAGTCGATATTGTGATTTCTGACATGGCGCCAAATTGGAGTGGGTGTAAACATATTGATTTGCCAAAAACAATGTTTCTTGCAGAATTGGCCGCTGATTTTGCGATGGCTTTTTTGAAGCCCGGAGGAGGGTTTTTAATAAAACTTTTTCAGGGTGAGGGATTTGATGCTTACTTGAAATTTATTCGCGAACATTTTAGCAAAGTCAGTATTCTAAAGCCTCAAGCATCAAGAGATCGCTCTCGTGAATTTTACTTACTAGCGAAGGGCTTTAAATTATAGTAATTTAGTGATTTAGTGCCTTTATATTTCTTCAATACAATTGAAGCACAACAAATAGGTGGTTATTTTGAACGACATGATAAAAAATATGTTTTTATGGCTTGTGATAGCGCTGGTGCTGGTTTCAGTGTTCAGCAATATGAGCCCTAATCATGGTGTGACTGAGAAAGTATCTTACTCCCAATTTTTGAAAGATATCAAACAAGATAGCATCCAAAGCATCATGGTTGAAGAAGATAAGGTTATTCGCGGCACAACAAAAAATAATCAAACCTTTGTGACTTACATGCCACTGCCTGATTTTGCTTTGTTAGATGAGCTGATTAAGCATAATGTGGACGTTAACGGCCAGGAAAAACAACAAGAAAGTTTTTTAATGCATATTTTTGTCAACTGGTTTCCAATGTTTTTACTAATTGGGGTGTGGGTTTTTTTCATGAGACAAATGCAAGGCGGTGGTGGCAAGGGGGCTATGTCATTTGGTCGCTCCCGAGCTAGATTACTTGGCGAGGACCAGGTAAAAATTACCTTTGCAAATGTGGCTGGTGTGGATGAAGCCAAAGAAGAAGTCAAAGAATTGGTCGAATTTTTAAAAGAACCGGGCAAATTTCAGAAACTAGGTGGTAGAATTCCACGCGGTGTTTTATTGGTAGGTTCCCCAGGCACTGGTAAAACCTTGCTGGCTAAAGCTGTGGCTGGAGAGGCTAAAGTTCCTTTTTTCACGATATCAGGTTCTGATTTTGTTGAAATGTTTGTAGGGGTGGGTGCCTCACGTGTTCGGGATATGTTTGAACAAGCTAAAAAACAAGCTCCATGTATTATTTTCATTGACGAGATCGATGCAGTTGGTCGCCATCGTGGGGCGGGTTTGGGCGGAGGTCATGATGAGCGTGAACAAACCTTGAATCAGTTGCTTGTTGAAATGGATGGTTTTGAGGGAAATGAAGGCGTCATTGTGATTGCCGCAACCAATCGTCCAGATGTACTTGATCCAGCTTTACTGCGCCCCGGCCGCTTTGATAGACAAGTGGTGGTGCCTTTACCTGATATTCGTGGCCGAGAACAAATACTACAAGTTCATGCGCAACATGTGCCTCTAGATAAAGATGTCAATATCTTAAGTATTGCGCGAGGTACGCCAGGATTTTCTGGTGCTGATTTGGCAAACTTGGTGAATGAGGCTGCTTTATTTGCTGCACGTGCTAACAAAAAGAAAGTAGCTATGTTGGAAATGGACAAAGCTAAAGATAAAATCATGATGGGTGCAGAAAGACGCTCAATGGTTATGGATGAACATGAGAAGAAATTAACAGCTTATCATGAAGCAGGGCATGCGATTGTTGGTTTAATGGTGCCAGAGCATGATCCCGTTTATAAAGTGACCATTATCCCGCGTGGACGTGCTTTGGGTGTGACCATGTTCCTCCCAGAACAAGACAGATATAGCTATACCAAGCAGCGTCTAGAGAGTCAACTTGCCAGTTTATATGGTGGTCGCGTGGCTGAGGAGTTGATATTTGGTTCAGATGGGGTCACAACCGGTGCTTCCAACGATATCTCTCGCGCTACAGATTTAGCTCGTAAAATGGTCACTAGTTGGGGGCTATCAAAGCTTGGTCCTCGCAGTTATGGACAGGAAGAGGGTGAGGTCTTTTTAGGTCGTTCAGTGCAGCAAACTAAGGAAATATCCGATAAAACAGCAGAACACATTGATATTGAGGTGCAATCAATCATTGAACACAACTATCAACGAGCGAAAGCAATATTAACTGAGCACCTTGATAAATTACATGCGATGGCTGATTTCTTGATTAAGTTTGAAACAATTGATGCACCACAAATTCAAAAAATCATGAGCGGGGAGTTGAAACAGGCGCCAGAATGGAACTCAAATACTGATACAACATCTAAAGAATAGTTGTGAATGCAGAACATTTTAAAAAATGGCTAGCCTTAAGTGCTGAAGACCAAAACAAAGTACCACTCGTGATGGGCATATTAAATTTAACCCCAGATTCATTTTCAGATGGGGGTAAATTTAATACATTAGAGCATGCATATCCTAAGGTTCATGAAATGATAGAGCAAGGCGCCGATATCATTGACATTGGTGCAGAATCAAGTAGACCAGGTGCTCAAGGGCTAAGCGCTGCAGAGGAAATTGACCGAATTAAACCTTTTTTAAAACATTTGCGTCAGGCCACAGATATATGTATATCGATAGATACTTATAAACCTGAGGTGATGGCAATTGCTCTCGATCTTGGTGTGGATGTCATCAACGATATTTTTGCTTTGACGCAAAAAGGCAGTATCGAATTGCTTAGCCAATACGATGTTCCTGTTTGTTTGATGCATCAAAATATACAGCACCGTGCAGCGCCACCGCACTTATGGCAAGAAAACCAAGATATTTGTCAAGCGGTGCTGCATTTTTTTGAGCAACGACTTAACTCACTAGAAGCTAATGGGTTCAACCGAAAACGCTTTATATTAGATCCGGGGATTGGTTTTGGTAAAGTTGGCCGAGACAATTTAAAATTAATTGGCAAAGTGGATGAACTTTCAGCACTTGGGTTGCCGATACTAGTAGGGGCATCACGTAAAACGTTTATAGGTGAAGTTTTAGATAAAAATATTGATGCGCGCACATATGGTGGTGCGGCAGTTACAGCTTGTGCGTTTATGGGTGGGGCTAATATACATCGAACCCATGATGTTGAAGCTACAAAAGACACATTATTAATGTTGAGAGCAATTTTAGATCAGGATATAAAAAATGACTAAGAAATATTTTGGAACTGATGGCATACGAGGGAGAGTTGGGAGTCAAAAAATTCACCCGGAATTCGTCATGCGTTTAGGTTGGGCTGTTGGCAAGGTCTTGGTTAAAAGTCAACGCAGAAAAGTATTAATAGGCAAAGATACACGAATTTCAGGGTATATGTTCGAATCAGCGCTCGAAGCTGGATTAGCTGCTGCAGGAGTAGATGTCAAGCTTCTTGGTCCAATGCCAACCCCTGCTATTGCTTATTTAACTCAAACATTTCGAGCAAATGCAGGGATCGTGATTAGTGCATCACATAATCCATATGAAGATAATGGTATCAAGTTTTTTGATGCCAATGGCGGTAAATTACCAGATGAAATGGAACTGGCCATTGAAGCTGAATTAGAAAAGCCTTTTGAGATAGTACCATCCAACATGCTGGGTAAAGCAACGCGAGTCATTGATGCTGCAGGCCGCTATATAGAATTTTGTAAATCAAGCATTCCCTCTTTAATGCGACTTAATGGTTTAAAAATTGTTGTCGATTGTGCCAACGGCGCTACTTATAAGGTAGCACCGAATGTTTTTAAGGAGTTAGGTGCTGAAGTCATTACCTTGTGTGATAAGCCAGATGGATTTAATATTAACCAGCAATGTGGTTCCAACTATCCTGCCCGCCTTCAGGAAAAAGTGCTTGAAACAGGCGCTGACTTGGGTATTGCGCTTGATGGCGATGGAGACAGAGTATTGATGGTTACCCATCAGGGTAAGATTGTGAATGGTGATGGAATTTTATATTTGATTGTGCGTGACAGATTTCAATCAGGTCAATTAAATGGTGGCGTTGTTGGTACACTGATGACAAATGTGGCATTAGAGCTCCGCCTTAACGCCCTGGGTATTCCTTTTATTCGCAGTAATGTTGGCGATAGATATGTGCTGGGCGCCTTAAAGGAAAACAACTGGATTGTTGGTGGTGAAACTTCGGGACATATTGTTTGTCTAGATAAAACCACAACTGGTGATGGTATTATTGCAGCCCTTCAAGTCCTTGCCAGCATGCAAAAAGAACAAAAAACACTGGCTGAATTGGATAATGAGTTGAATCTCTTGCCTCAGGTCTTAGTGAATATTAAAACCCATGATGCTAAAAGCCTGATGGAAAATAGTGCAATCAAAGTTGAGCTGGAACGACACGCAAAAGAATTGAAAAATAAAGGCCGAATCCTGGTCAGGCCATCAGGTACAGAGCCGCTTCTTCGAATCTTACTTGAAGGCGAAAATGAAACGGAATTATTGCAAAGAAAGACAGAAATAGAACAATTATGTCTGCAACATGCAGTTGAGAAAGAAACTCACGCTAGTAAATTGAAACCAGCGGTAATCTAGGAGCCACAGGTGAAGAAAAAATGGGTGATGGCAAATTGGAAAATGAATGGTTCAAAAGAGATGTTAAATCATTATATTTCCAGATTAAACAAATTCGCTGAGTTTAAGCCAGAACTTGAAGTTGTGGTTTTGCCTCCAATGCTTTACATGTCATATTTTCAAGATCACGCCAATAAGGATAATTATTGCTGGGGCTCGCAGAATGTGGCTTACGAAAAAGCAGGAGCCTTTACTGGGGAAGTTGCCGCAAGTATGCTAAAAGAATATGCTGTAAGCTATGTGTTGGTGGGGCATTCTGAACGAAGACATGTGTTTGCTGAGTCAGCAGATTTAATTGCAAAAAAATTTTACCTTGTCAAAGAATGTGGTATGATACCGGTGTTTTGTATCGGTGAAACCTTGGAACAATACCATAAAGGTCTTACCGATTTGGTTTTGCTAGAACAAATACAAGCTTTATGCGTGGACAAGCGATTAGATTTTGAGCGTGCAATCATTGCCTATGAGCCAGTATGGGCAATAGGGAGCGGGCTAACGCCAACTCAATTCGAAATTAAAAATACGCTGCAAGCCATTCAGAGAATAATCGCTGAGCTTGATGATAAAGCAAAGATCCCGCCGATTTTATATGGTGGCAGTGTTAGTCATTCTAATATTACGATGATTAATGAAATCAATGAGTGTCAAGGTGTTTTAATTGGTGGCGCTGCATTGAATGTTGAACAATTTTTGGAAATTATACAATGTATCACTTGTTATTAGTTTTTCACTTTATCGTTGCCATTATGCTGATAGTATTGGTTTTAATCCAGCAAGGGAAGGGCTCAGAAATGGGGGCGGCTTTCGGATCTGGTGCCTCTGCGACAGTTTTTGGTAGCCAAGGCACTGGTGGCTTTTTATTTAAGCTAACAGGCATATTATTATTAACTTTCTTCGCAACAAGCTTGCTATTATCTGCTAGTTTGTCGTACAATCGAAAAAGTTTGAAAACAGCTCCAAATAGCAGTCTACAGGCGGCGCAAAACAACAAAGCTCTGCCAGTGCCAAGCCCCTCAAAATAGAGCTTGGATTTATAATGATCAGCAAAAAAATGCCGAAGTGGTGGAATTGGTAGACACGCCGTCTTGAGGGGGCGGTGGAGAAATCTGTGCCGGTTCGAGTCCGGCCTTCGGTACCACCTATTAAATTAATATTTACAAAAACCACAGAGTAGGAAAGTTATGCTGACTGATTACTTATTTATTTTGATATTTATTGTTTTTGCCTTTATTTTAGGTGTGGTGATGTTGACTCTTTCACGCCTAATCACTAAGCCTAATCCAAATGCAGAAAAAAATTCACCTTATGAATGTGGGTTTAAAGCCTTTGAATCTGCTCATATTCCTGCTGATGTGAGATTTTATTTGGTAGCTATTTTATTTATTATTTTTGATTTGGAAACAGCATTTTTCTTTCCATGGGCAGTGGTTCTACGAAAAGTATCATGGCTTGGCTACACTGCAATGATGATATTTTTAGGTATTTTAGTCTTGGGTTTTATCTATGAGTGGAAAAAAGGAGCGTTAGAATGGGAGTAGCTCAATCATCTACAATAACCCCTTCGTTTCAACAAAATGGGTTCACGACAACCAGTCTAGAAAAATTAATTGGATGGGCCCAAAGTGGATCCTTATGGCCAATGACATTTGGTCTTGCTTGTTGCGCGGTAGAAATGATGCACGCAGGAGCTTCACGATACGACCTTGACCGATTTGGCGTTATTTTTAGACCGAGTCCTCGTCAATCAGATGTCATGATAGTAGCAGGCACCTTATGTAATAAAATGGCACCTGCGTTAAGAAAAGTGTATGACCAAATGGCAGAGCCACGTTGGGTGATTTCTATGGGATCATGTGCTAATGGAGGCGGGTATTACCATTATTCATATTCTGTTGTTAGAGGCTGTGATCGGATTGTACCAGTTGATATTTATGTTCCTGGTTGTCCACCAACAGCTGAGGCCTTGATCTATGGCATTATCCAACTGCAAAACAAACTGCGACATCGTTCCATTATAGATGTTAAAAATTAAATAAGATTGAGGAATCAACTGTGCTCAATTCTATCATTCAAACATTACTTTTAGATGCCAATTTCGACTTTAAGCTTGAGACAAGTTATCAATTTGATGAGTTGACATTAACCTGCCAACCACGACATATTGGAACTGTATTATTGTGGCTCAAAAACCAGAAAGAACTCCAATTTGATACGCTCATCGATCTTTGTGCAGTCGATTACCTAACTTATGGTCAGTATGATGGGGAAACCGATGCTGCCACTGAAGCTG
Organism: Gammaproteobacteria bacterium; assembly: GCA_010030245.1. Lineage (GTDB taxonomy): Bacteria > Pseudomonadota > Gammaproteobacteria > Legionellales > Legionellaceae > UBA2653. The sequence goes on along the minus strand of RGPR01000005.1, from coordinate 11,097 downwards.
GTTATTCAAGAGGCATTGAATCTCAAGATAAACCATCAATTCAAATCAATGAACCCCGATTCGCCGTGGTATATCACCTATTGTCTTGCGCCTTAAATCACCGGATTCGTGTCAAAGCTTATTTATCAATTCAAGATTTGAGCATCCAAACAGCTGTTGAGATTTGGCCTGCTGCCAATTGGTTTGAAAGAGAAGCCTATGATTTGTATGGTATTTTATTTATTGGACATCCTGATTTAAGACGCTTATTAACAGATTACGGTTTCGTAGGGCATCCATTTCGTAAGGATTTTCCACTAAGCGGTCATGTCGAAATGCGATATGATGCCAGTTTAAAACGTGTGGTATACGAACCTGTTGACATAGAACCACGAATACTTGTACCAAAAGTTATACGTCAAGACAATCGTTACCTTGATGAGAAAGGGGGCAATTGATGGAACTACAGAATTACACATTAAACTTTGGGCCACAGCATCCTGCTGCGCACGGTGTTCTTCGTTTGGTTCTTGAGCTTGAAGGAGAGACAATCGTCAGAGCAGACCCTCACATTGGTTTACTGCATCGAGGAACAGAAAAACTGGCTGAAACAAAGCCATATATTCAAAATATAGGTTATATGGATAGACTTGATTATGTCTCCATGATGTGTAATGAACATGCCTATGTTCGAGCAATAGAAAAATTATTAGGGATAGATGTCCCTATCCGAGCACAATATATTCGCACAATGTTTGATGAAATTACCCGGGTATTAAATCATCTATTATGGTTGGGTGCGACTGCACTAGATATTGGAGCGATGACTGTATTTCTATACTGTTTTAGAGAGAGAGAAGATCTTTTTGATTGCTATGAAGCCGTTTCTGGGGCGAGAATGCATGCAAAATATTATCGACCAGGAGGCGTTGCTAGAGACTTACCTGATCATATGCCAAAATATCAGGCTTCTAAATGGCATAGCGAACGTGAAGTTGATAAAATGAATCAGCATCGGGAAGGTTCACTACTCGATTTTATTTGGGCTTTTACCGAACGTTTTCCAAAATGTATTGATGAATATGAAACCTTGCTGACAGACAATCGCATTTGGAAGCAAAGAACTGTCGACATTGGAATTGTTTCGCCAGAGCAAGCCTTTGCCAATGGATTTTCAGGTCCAATGCTAAGAGGTTCTGGTATTGCTTGGGATTTACGTAAAAAACAACCCTATGCTGCATATGCCGATGTTGATTTTGATATCCCTGTTGGCAGCAAGGGAGATTGTTATGATCGTTACCTGGTAAGGGTTGAGGAAATGAGACAGTCTAATCGTATTATTCGACAATGTGTCGAATGGTTACGTCACAATACGGGTCCAATCAAGTCAGCAGATCATAAAGTAACACCGCCAACTAGAGAAGAAATGAAGTATGATATGGAAGCCATGATTCATCATTTCAAACTTTATTCTGAAGGATTTTCATTACCTGAAGGTGAAGTGTATAGTGCTGTAGAGGCTCCAAAAGGTGAGTTTGGAATTTATTTAGTTTCAGATGGCGCAAATAAACCATATCGCTTGAAAATTCGGGCGCCAGGTTTTTCTCATCTCGCGGCCTTTGATGAAATGGTGAAGGGCCATATGCTTGCTGACGGCGTTGCTATTTTAGCAAGCCAAGATATTGTGTTTGGTGAAGTTGACCGTTAATTTAGATAGCGAAACATTGAGATGACAAACGAAATTAAGAAAAAATTAGAACAATATATATCTGAAACAAGTGAAGAATGTAATCACTTAACAGCCCAATTAATGGATGCCGTTGCAGAATATTTAGACATGCCTGCTATAGCAGTATATGAGGTGGCCACATTTTATTCTCTATATGAACATGAGCCTGTTGGAAAACATATGATTAGTGTATGTCGTTCAATCTCGTGCCATTTACGAGGCGCGGATAAAATCATTAAGGGTTTAGAAACTCATTTAGGCATTCAATGTGGACAAACCAGCAAAGATGGATGCTTTACACTTAAACAAGCAGAGTGCCTTGGTGCCTGTATAGATGCACCCATGATGCAAATAGACAAGGACTATCACAAGTGTTTACATAGTGACAGTTTGTCTGAGATTCTTGAAAAATATAACTAATTTGAAGATAGCGAAGCCATATAGGGCTTTATGGAGTTTAAAGCAATGGTCGAAATTAACCAAGTTTGTTACCGTACCCTGAATTTGCCAGAACCACATTCACTGAAAACCTACTTAAAACTAGGCGGTTATAAAGTATGGCAAAATATTTTGAAAGAAAAAGTATCACCTCAAGATATTATTGCGCAATTGAAAGCATCTGGCTTGCGTGGTCGAGGTGGAGCAGGCTTCCCAACTGGTCTAAAATGGAGTTTTCTAAATCCCAATACCCCTGGCCAAAAATATGTGGTCTGTAACTCTGATGAAGGAGAGCCAGGCACCTGTAAAGACCGGGATATCATGCGATACAATCCTCACCAATTGATTGAAGGAATGGCAATTGCAGGTTATGTCATGAATGCCACAGTTGGTTATAACTATATCCGGGGTGAGTTCTGGGAGCCTTATGAGGTAGTTGAGCACGCTCTTCAAGAAGCATACAAAGCTGGGTTTTTAGGCAAAAACATTATTGGCTCTGGTATTGATTTCGATTTATATCAACACCTAGGTGCTGGTGCCTATATTTGTGGAGAAGAAACAGCCTTATTGAATTCTCTTGAAGGGAAAAAAGGGATGCCCCGATTTAAACCACCATTTCCAGCAAATTTTGGTTTGTACGGCCGCCCAACTACCGTCAATAACACAGAAACATTTGCATCAGTTCCGCTAATTTTAGAACATGGTGGTGAATGGTTCATGAAACTTGGGAAACCAAATAATGGTGGTACCAAATGTTTCTGTGTGAGTGGACACGTACGCAACCCGAAAAATATAGAGGTCTCATTAGGCACGCCATTTGAAACCATTTTAGATATGGCGGGTGGCTTATTACCAGGTCGAACACTGAAGGCAGTGATCCCTGGGGGCACCTCAATGCCTGTTGTTCCGGGGGACGTCATGATGAAGCTAAATATGGATTATGATAGTCTTCAAGCTGTTGGCTCAGGCTTGGGATCTGGGGCTGTCATCGTAATGGATGATTCAACCTGTATGGTAGATACCTTATGTCGTATTGCAGAATTTTATGATCATGAATCCTGTGGGCAATGTACGCCCTGTCGTGAGGGTACAGGTTGGATGGTAAAAATATTACATCGTATTTTAGCAGGTGAGGGCACAAAAGCAGATCTCGACCAATTATTAAATGTTGCTAACAACATTGAAGGGCGAACCATATGTGCATTTGGTGAAGCTGCAGCTTGGCCAGTACAGAGTTTCATTAAACATTTTTATCACGAGTTTGAACACTACATTATACATAAACGTTCAATCGTAGCAGCATAAAAGGGTAGCAACCATGGCAACAGTTGAAATTGATGGTAAAACATTTGAAGCAGATAATGGTAAGATGATTATTGAGGTTGCTGATGAAGCCGGAATTCACATTCCCCGCTTTTGCTACCATAAAAAATTATCTGTTGCCGCGAATTGCCGCATGTGTTTAGTTGAAATTGAAAATAGTAAAAAAACAGTTCCGGCTTGCGCAACACCCATTAGTCAAGGGATGAAAGTATTCACGCAATCTCAGGCGGCTATTCAATCACAAAAAGCAGTAATGGAATTCTTATTGATCAACCATCCGCTGGATTGTCCCATATGCGATCAAGGTGGTGAGTGTGAATTACAAGAAGTCTCTATGGGATATGGATCCTCAGATAGCGAATATCAAGATACAAAGCGCTCAGTGAATGACAAAAGCTTAGGTTCTTTGATTGAAACTGAAATGACACGTTGTATTCATTGCACAAGATGCGTCCGCTTCGGAGAAGAAGTTGCAGGTCTTCGTGAAATGGGGGCTCCATTTAGAGGCGAACACATTCAAATTGGAACCTTTGTTGAGAAAAGCATCCGTTCTGAAGTCTCAGGAAATATCATCGATTTATGCCCAGTTGGTGCCTTAACCTCAAAACCATATCGCTACACTGCACGTTCATGGGAGCTTCAACAAAGCCCTAGTGTTTCAGCATTTGATTGTCTCGGTAGCCATCTAAATTTACATACGCGATCTGGTAAAATGATGCGAGTTGTTCCTAAAGAATGCGAAACAATCAACGAAACATGGATTTCAGATAGAGATAGATTTGCTTATACAGGCCTTTATCATGCAAATAGACTAGGTCTTCCAATGATTAAACAACAGGGCAAATGGAAAACAGTCGATTGGCCTGATGCCTTGAATTTTGCAGCCTCTCGTCTTGGTGAAGTACTCGCTAAATATGGCGCTGAATCGATAGCTGCCTTAGCCTCAAGCTCTGCAACAGTTGAAGAATATTACATTTTACAAAAATGGATGCGCGCCTTAAATGTTCAAAATATTGATCATCGTATCAAACAAAGTGATTTTACCAGCGATGGCATCAAGCTTCAGCAGTCCAAAAATTCATTAGATTATGCTGATATAGAAGATCAAGATGGGATACTGTTATTTGCAACTCAATTACAAAGAGAATTACCTCTTGCAGCCACCAGAGTTCGAAAAGCCTTTTTAAACGGTGCAAAAATTGCAAGTATAAACGCGACGCATCATCCATATACATTTGCACTTGATGCTGAAATTTTTAGCAATCCTCATGCTTTTGAACATGAGTTGGCTGCTATTATGTTAGCTTTGGGTTTGACGCATGATTGTCTCAAAGGTATAGAAGTGAATGAAAAACATCAACATATTGCTGCAATATTAGCTCAAGAAAAAGCGTTGTTGCTAACAGGAAGTGATTTAGAATCACATCCACGTTATCATGTGTTGAGATCCATGCTTGAAACCATCGTTAAAGAAACATCTATCCGATGGATACATCTAAGTTCTGGTGCCAATACCCAGGGCGCCTGGCGAGCTGGCTTTGTACCATACCTCGAACCTAATGGGCAGGTTTGTGATAAGCAGGGCATGAATGTCAAGCAGGCATTAGAGGCAAATCTCAAAGCCTATATTTTGCATGGTATTGAACCAAGTTATGACTTTGAAAGCCCAGATCTTGCACGTCAAGCGATGAAAAATGCGGAATTGGTTATTGCTATTACGGCGTTTAAAACAGATGACCTCCTATCTAGCGCCGATATCTTATTACCGATGGCGAGTTTTGGTGAAACCTCTGGTACGTTTATCAATATTGATGGTCTTGCTCAGAGCTTCAAGGGCGCGGCAATCCCTTATGAGCAGGCTCGCCCAGCTTGGAAAATTTATCGTGTCCTTGCGAATTTATCCCATTGTGAAAATTTTAATTATGTTTCCAGTGAAGAGATTAAGTCTGAACTTTTTGAAAAAGAACTTCAATTAAGTAAACATGATCTTCATTTACCTAAATCTTTAAATACAATTGAAGAGGGTATCTTTTTAGTGAAATATGCAAGTTTATATAGTGATGACATCCTGATTAGACATGCTATGCCATTACAAGAATCAGCATCTGCTGATACTTTAGCTCTCAGAGTTCACCCTGATTTGGCAAAAGAATTGAAACTAGGTGCCGAAGTCTCTATTACTTGGGCAGATAATCAGCTAAAATTACCGGTTTTAAAAGATGAAAACATCAATAAGCTAGTGGTGGCTGTTCCAAGAAGTAGTGAGCTGAGTAAAAAACTCGATGGCCAAATAATTAAGGTTTCGCTGCAGTAGTAATACCAAAGCGGATACAACGTTTAATATACCAAAATAAGGTTATGTAAAATGCTTTATGATATTGCGACATTACTGTGGGTTATCATTAAAATACTGGTTATTGTGCTCCCACTATTGATTACCGTTGCCTATCTAATTTATGCAGAACGAAAGGTTATTGGTTACATTCAGTTACGAATTGGCCCTAATCGTGTTGGCTTTAGAGGTTTGCTGCAACCATTTGCTGATTTATTGAAATTAATACAAAAAGAAATTATCGTTCCGAACATGTCGAATCGATATTTATTTATTGTAGCACCGCTCTTGTCATTAGTTCCAGCGCTAGTCGCTTGGGCAGTGATCCCCTTCGATAAAGGTCTTGTATTGTCGAATATTAACGCAGGGGTGCTTTATCTCTTCACCATGAGTTCACTTGGTGTTTATGGTGTGTTAATTTCAGGATGGGCATCAAATTCTAAATACGCCATGCTTGGCGCCTTAAGAAGTGCAGCTCAAGCGATTTCCTATGAAATTGCAATGGGCTTTTCCTTGGTGGGTGTGCTTCTGGCTGCTGGAAGCATGAATGTTACTGAAATTGTAGAAGCACAACAAGGCGGTATTTTGCATTGGTGGTTCGTGCCATTATTTCCATTATTCATGGTGTTTTGGATCTCAGGTATTGCTGAAACCAATCGCGCTCCTTTTGATCTTGCCGAAGGGGAGTCTGAATTGGTAGCTGGGTTTCATGTAGAGTATTCCTCTGTTGGCTTTGCTTTATTCTTTTTAGCTGAATACGCCAATATGATTTTAATTTCAGCACTTTTGGCATTGCTCTTTCTTGGTGGATGGTTATCTCCATTTCAAGGGCTTCCATTTTTAGAAAATATGTTCTTTTTTGTTCCTGGAATTATTTGGTTATTTGTTAAGATCTCATTTTTTATATTTGTTTATTTATGGGTCAGGGCAACATTGCCACGCTATCGATATGATCAATTGATGCGTTTAGGTTGGAAAGTGCTTATACCTGTCAGCATCGTATGGTTAGTGGTTGTTGCGACCATGGTCATGTTAAAAGCACCAGTTTGGTTTAATAATTAAGATATGAGCCTCAAATGAAAAAATTTTGGTCAGTAATTCAGCACTATGTGAAGAGTTTTTTGTTAATTGATATTCTCAAAGGCTTAAAACTCACTGGAAAGTATTTCTTTAAAAAGAAAATTACCATTCAATTTCCTGAGGAATCCACCCCACTCTCAGCTCGATTTCGTGGTTTATTAGCACTAAGACGATATCCAAATGGTGAAGAGCGTTGTATCGCATGTAAATTGTGTGAAGCAGTTTGTCCAGCATTAGCGATCACCATTGAGTCTGCACAAAGAGAAGATGGTAGTCGGCGAACAACTCGTTATGATATTGATATGTTTAAATGTATCAATTGTGGTTTGTGCGAAGAATCATGTCCGGTCGATTCTATTGTGGTAACACCTATTGCGCATTATCATATGGATGCTCGTGGTCAAAATATCATGACGAAGGAAAAATTATTGGCGATTGGTGACTTGATGGAAGCAAAACTTGCTGAAGATCGTCAATCTGATAAAAAATATCGATAGAGTTGACTAAGATGAGAGAGTATTTATTTCAAACTATTTTTTATATCAGCGCTGCCTTATGTATTTTAGGTGCAGCTTTGGTTGTACTACAAAAGAATCCAGTGAGGGCTGTTTTATCCTTAGTGTTTTCATTCTTTATGATGGCTATTATTTGGCTTATGGCTAATGCTGAGTTTTTAGCATTGGTTCTTGTACTGGTATATGTTGGTGCAGTAATGACGCTATTTTTGTTTGTGGTCATGATGCTCGATATTGATAAAGAAATGGAGAAATCCTTTCCAGTCATTGTCTATCCAATTGCGATACTATTGCTGATGGTCTTTCTGGGAATGGTCTGGTACGTTATGCCAGCTGATTTGCTCAGTAATTCTGTTGAAACCATCAATCATATCGTCGCGATTAATCCAGAGATATCGAATACCCAACAAATAGGACAAGTATTATTTACAGATTATATCTCAATACTAGAAATCATTGCTGTACTGCTATTGGTTGCTATCATCGCATCGATTACGCTTGTTCATCGTCGTCCACGTCATATTAAACGACAAAATATTCGTGAACAAATTATGGTGAAAAAAGCTAATCGCTTAAAAATAATTAAATCTCTAAAGTAAAGGGCTATTTATGATTCCGATATCTCATTATGTTATTTTAAGTACAATTTTATTTACCCTGGGGATAATTGGTGTAATCATAAATCGTCGCCAAGTTATCTTATTATTGGTCTGTATAGAATTATTGTTGATGGCAGTGAATACAAACTTTATCGCATTTTCTCATTATTATCAGCATGTATCCGGGCAGATCTTTGTCTTCTTTATTTTGGCAGTGGCAGCCGCAGAAGCTGCTATAGGCCTTGCTATTGTGATGTTACTTTATCGGAATAAAGGCAATATCAATATGTTAAATATGAATTTGTTGAAAGGATAAGTTACTGTGAATATAAAATTTGTAAGTATGATTTGTGTATTTACACCTCTAATCACCTGTATTATTGCGGGTTTTTTAAGAAAACAGATAGGGCGCAGCGGTGCGCATTCAGTAACGATATTGGGACTAATTGTCTCCTTTATTATGGCAATGCTTATCGCTAATGACATACTTATTCAAAAAACAGTTGCGGCCAATTTTGAAATTTATAAATTTGCAAGCGGTGGATATTGGTTCCCCTATACCTTTTCAATTGGATTTTTAATCGATCCGTTGACATCAGTGATGATGCTTGTCGTTACATTCGTATCATTGTTGGTTCATATTTATAGCATAGGTTACATGCAAGATGATGATGGTTATCAACGTTTCTTTGCTTACATTTCTTTGTTTACGTTCATGATGTTGATGTTAGTTGCAGCAAATAATTTTATGCAGCTCTTTTTTGGTTGGGAAGGTGTTGGCTTAGTATCATATTTATTAATTGGATTTTGGTATGGTAAGGAATCTGCTATACAAAGTAATTTCAAGGCTTTTCTGGTCAATCGAGTTGGCGATTTTGGCTTTATATTAGGAATTGGTCTCATCCTCTCATACTTTTCTACCCTTGATTATGCCGCAATATTTGCCAATCATCTTTCTTTAAGTGGAAAAATGATTAACCTTGGTTTTGGTCATGAAGTGTCACTTGTAACGCTCATATGTATACTACTTTTCATAGGTGCAATGGGTAAGTCAGCTCAAGTTCCCCTTCATGTTTGGTTGCCTGAATCAATGGAAGGTCCAACACCAATTTCAGCATTAATTCATGCAGCTACTATGGTGACAGCAGGTGTTTTCATGGTATCTCGGTTATCTCCACTATTTGAAATGAGTCCGGCAGCTAAATCATTTATTCTTATTATTGGTGCAACTGGCGCTTTATTCATGGGCCTCATTGGGGTGGTCATGAATGATATCAAACGAGTGGTGGCCTATTCGACGCTCTCTCAATTAGGTTATATGATGGTCGCTTTAGGTTCAGGTGCATATTCGGTGGGTATCTTTCATTTAGTCACGCATGCCTGTTTTAAAGCCTTATTATTCTTGGGAGCAGGTTCTGTCATCATCGGGATGCATCATGAGCAGGACATGCAGAAAATGGGCGGTCTTAGAGCCAAGTTGCCTGTTACCTATTGGACCTATTTAATTGGTTGTTTAGCCTTATGTGCATTTCCACCTTTCGCTGGTTTCTTTTCTAAAGATTCAATCATTGCAGCGGCGCATCACAGCGATATAGCTGGTCATGCTTATGCGTTTTTCTGTGTGGCTTTGGGTGCTGGTGTTACTTCATTTTATACGTTTAGAAGTTTATTCCTAACTTTTTATGGCCAATATCGTGGTGATAAACATACCTGGGAACATATGCACGAATCACCTTGGGTTGTGACTTTTCCCTTAATCGTTCTGGCAATTCCATCTGTTATTCTAGGTTGGATATTGTACCCAGAGATGGTAGTCAACCAACCAGGATTACTCGCAAATTCTGTGATGCATCCGGATGTATTCGAGCCGGCACATAACCAGCTTGCGGCGATTGTTGAAGGTTTGCAAGAAATGCCATTTTATCTTTCATTTTTTGGTGCACTTACGGCCTGGTTCTGCTATGTGTACCAACCACAATTACCACAAACAATTGCAGTACGATTTAAGATAATCTATCAGCTTTTGACCGAAAAATATGGATTTGATGCTTTTAACGATTGGTTCTTTGTTCGCGGATCAAAACGTGTAGGTGATGCATTCTTTAGCATTGGTGATCAAAAAGTCATTGATGGCGCTATTGTTAATGGTAGTGCTCATCTTGTGGCAAGAGTCGCCTCTGCAATCAGACATATGCAATCAGGCTACCTATTTCATTACCTGGCTGTAATGGTTATGGGTGTATTGGCAATTTTATTTTGGTTTTTGCTTTCATAGGCGTTGAGGATTTATTTATGCCACATCATTTAAATATTTTAATTTGGTTCCCTATTATTTCTGGGCTCATGCTTTTATCTTTCCCGCAGGAACAAGCTCGTTCTAGCTTGCCGAAAATATTAGCATTAGTTGCCTCAGTTGTATCGCTGGTGATGGCAATCATGATTGCCTCCCGTTTCAACCCAGAACTTAACAACATGCAATATGAATTGGATCTGCCATGGATTTCAATGTTAAATATTCGCTATCATCTTGGTTTGGATGGTTTATCACTGAGTTTGATATTACTAAGTATTTTAACCAATATTGTGATTATTATTGCAAGTTGGAATAGTATCGAAACTCGCGTCAACCAATACATGGCAGCTTTTTTGATTTTGCAAGGTCTTCTTGTTGGTGTGTTCTCTGCCATGGATTCAATTTTGTTTTACATCTTTTGGGAAGCAACACTTATCCCTATGTATTTAATCATTGGCATCTGGGGTTCTGATAGGCGCATTTATGCGGCAATAAAGTTTTTCTTATACACATTCTTAGGCTCAGTTCTAATGCTTGCTGCATTAATCTATGTTGCATTCCAATGTCAGTCATTTGACATACAAACCATGTACGCAGCTAAACTTAGTGGACCCGCCCAGAATTTGATTTTTATTGCCTTTTTCCTAGCTTTTGCAATAAAAATCCCCATGTTTCCTGTCCATACTTGGTTGCCTGATGCCCATACAGAAGCCCCTGCTGGAGGCTCGGTCATGTTGGCGGCAGTTTTACTTAAACTTGGTGGGTATGGCTTTTTACGATTGGCACTACCCATTGTTCCTGATGCTTGT
>RGPR01000040.1 GCA_010030245.1 Gammaproteobacteria bacterium | reverse complement strand
CACATCACATTTTGCCTTCCATTTATCATTTTTTCAGTGATTGATAAATTACAACATTTTAATATTAATCTATATTTTTCAGCGCTTGATTTAGGTGCCAGTAAATATCAAGCATGGACTAAAGTCATTATTCCACAAATTCTACCTGCAGTTTTAAGTGCATTTTTACTCGGTTTCACCTTGTCTTTCGATGACATCATGATCAGTTATTTTGTCGCAGGACCTGATTATAATATTTTGCCATTAACAATCATTGGCATGATACGAAATGGTTCCACTCCAGAGTTAAAAGCTTTGTGCACGATTACCCTATTGATTTCACTTGGATTAATTATTCTGATGCAACGGAAACTAAACACCCATGATTAAACAAATCATTATTATCTTCATGACATTCCTATGCTCAAACATGGGCTTTTCTGAAAATGTACTTCGCATCGCTGGCTGGGGCGGAGAAATACCAACATCGGTATTTAAAAAATTTGAAGAAAAAACCCAGATCAAAGTCTATTTTTCAAGCTTTGAAAGCAATGAAAGTTTGGATGTCAAATTAAGAACTTCTTCGAAAAGTCAATATGATTTAATCATGCCATCGAGTTATTTTGTTCCAAAATTAATGCAATCAAAATTATTGATGCCACTTGATTTAAAGCAGGTTCCCGCTTATCAAAAAATAAATACTTTTTTTACCCAAACACAGCTTAATCCAATTTACGCCATCCCTTTCAATTGGAGTGCTACTGGTATTTTTTATAATAAAAAAAGTCTTAAACTAAGACCAAGACATTGGCAAGACTTATGGCGAAAAGAATTAGCCAATCAGGTCTTATTATTAGACGATAGCAGAGAAGTTTTTTCTATGGCCTTGATATCTCTTGGCTATTCTCCCAACGATGAAAACCCAAAACATATCGACCAAGCTTATCAACAATTGCTTAAACTCAGGCCCAATATCAAATTATTTGCAAGTGATGCAGTACCTAATCTTCTTATCGATGAAGATGCATTAATCGGCATGGCTTGGAATGCTGATATCTTAAAAGCGCAGACAGAAAACCCCAATATTGGTTTTGTCTTGCCTAAAGAAGGTTATATCGTTAATAGCGAATCTTTTGCGATACCTCAAGACAGTCAACATATAACAGCCGCGTATGCCTTTATAAACTTTATGCTAGAACCAGAAAATCTAGCATTAATGACTTTAAAAAATCATTTCCCTCCGACAACAGATTTAGAGCATATTTTGCCAAAAGCTACATTAGAAAACCCTATTCTATTTCCAAATCCTGCGCTTATGCACAAAGGAATTCTACAAAAAAATGTTTCAGAAAAAACCTTAACCCAATACAATGAATTATGGGAAAGATTTAAATTATCATTATAGGATGAACAATGCAGCAGAAAGTTTTATGTTTCGATATCGAAACAATTCCAGACATTGAAAATGCTCAGAAAATCTATGACATTACAGATTTAAACGAACAAGATGCTTGGGCCATCATCAAATCTAAACGTCTAGAAAAATCAGGTAATGACTTTATGCCTCACTACCTACATAAAATAATTGCCATTTCCTTGGTTCTCCAAGATTCACAACAATTTAAAGTATGGACAATAGGCAATGATGGTGAAACAGAGGCTGAAATCATCTCTCGTTTTTTTATGGGTCTTGAAAAATATCAACCTACATTAGTATCGTGGAATGGCCAAGGTTTTGATTTGCCAGTGTTGCATTACAGAGCCCTGCTTCACCGCATTCAGGCACCTATTTATTGGGAAATGGGGGAACATTTTAGTGAATTTAAATGGAATAACTATAGCAATCGATTTCACCAACGACATATTGATTTAATGGACACCCTTTCAGGTTTTCAAAATAAAGCATTTGCGCCACTTGATGAACTCGCGCAAATACTTGGGCTCCCAGGAAAAATAGGCTTACATGGTAGCGAAGTATTTCCAGCTTACCAAGAAGGCAAACTTCAGCTTATCTGTGATTATTGCGAAAGTGACGTCTTAAATACGTGCTTTCTATATTTTCGATTTCTATGGATGAAAGGCAGTATCACTGCCAAACAATATCACAATTATTTGTTAGCTGCTGAGGAATATATCAAACAAAACCCACAAAAACAGCACTGGCAAATGTTTAATAATTATTTAATAGATGAACAAAAAAATATAACAAGGTAATAACCACATCTCTTAATTTAAACCTCTATATTTTTATGCTATCCTAAGTAAAAATAACTTTTAAAGGGAAGCAGCACTAGATGCATGATGGCGCGTTCTTCTACACCATATTTCTCATTTTCACAGGAGCAGCGTTGCTCTCTACAGTTGTGCTCTTCACACGCCAATCCCTACTCGTGGCATATATACTTTTAGGCGCACTGCTGGGGCCTTGGGGCTTTAAAATGGTTCCTCAGCTTGATGCCATTCAGCAAGTTGGTGAAGTCGGCATCGTCTTCCTCCTGTTTTTACTTGGACTTCACCTTCAACCTCAAAATCTTATCCATATGTTAAAAGAAGTCACCTGGATTGCACTCATTAGCTCCCTCTTTTTTGCAGTCATTTGCTATGGTATTGCTAGATTTTTTGGACTCGCACAGACGGATTCCATGATCATTGGCACAGCAATGATGTTTTCAAGTACCATTATTGGTTTAAAATTATTACCCACAACAATATTACATCACCAACATACTGGTGAGGTCATGATTTCTGTCCTCCTCATGCAGGACTTAATCGCGATTATTGTGCTTATCCTTTTAGATGGTGCTCAAAAAGGTTTTTCTTGGCATCAGGTTTTATCTGTTAGCGTTACCTTCCCCCTACTTATTGCGTTTGCTTTTTTTTGTGAAAAATACATTCTTGTAAAATTACTAGCCCGCTTTGATAGAACCAAAGAATATGTGTTTCTACTATCAATTGGTTGGTGTTTAGGCATGTCCATTCTTGCTAAAAAATTAAATTTATCTGAAGACATCGGCGCATTTGTTGCAGGTGTTGCCCTTGCTGCAAGCCCTATCTCTCTTTATATTGCCGAAAGCCTCAAACCTTTACGAGACTTTTTTCTTGTCATGTTTTTCTTTTCAGTAGGTGCGACATTTAATTTCGATTTGGCAAAACATATTTTTATTCCAGCGATGACATTATCAGCATTTATTTTAATCGTTAAACCACTGTGTTTTCACCTAATGTTTGTGAAAGCTGGAGAAAAAAAATCTGTTGCCAAAGAAGTTGGGTTGAGATTGGGGCAAGCATCTGAGTTCTCTCTTTTAGTGGCAAGTATTTCCCTTGAATCAGGCATGCTCAGCAATCTTTCTAGCAATTTGATTCAGGCGACAACTATTTTAACGTTCATCGCCTCTTCCTATATTGTTGTATTGAAATACCCAACACCAATGTCATTAACTGAAAAAATGCAAAAAGATTAATAACAAGGAGTATAATGTATGCGCTTTTTAATTATTGTGTTAAGCCTATTAAGTGAAAAATATATAACCCATGAATTCCAACGACTACGTCAAACTGTCTTAGAGAATTATTTGTCGCTTTTAAAAAGATTGTTACCGGAATCGGTGATGACCACACACCCCTTAAGCCCATATGGAATTTCTTTATCCATACTACTTGTATTGGCAGGAGCATTACAATGGATCGGGGGACAAGGGATAGGATCTGTTCTTAATTTTGTATTTGAATTTGCTATTTTCTACCTCTGCTTAGGTGAACATAACTTATTTTACGTTAACAGTAATCAAACCATGATTTTAAGCTCAGAAGAGTATATTGTTGCGATGAATCGTGAAGTTTTTGCCCCTATCCTTTGGTTTTTTATATTTGGCCCCATGGGTGCAATTCTCTATCGCGTCACGGATTTTTTTAGTAAATCAGCCCAAAATCAACATCTACTTAATTTAATGCAAGCCCTGGATTGGTTGCCAGCCCGAGTCTCTTCGATTTTATTTTTGATGGTTGGTCAGTTTCAACCAGGTTTTTCAGCATTATTGAAACAGTTAACAAAGTCGCCTGAAAGCAATGAAACGCTTTTAATTGACAGCGCAAAACATGCCATTAATCATCATGAGAAAAATGAACTAAACTTTATTCAACTTGAAAACTTATTCATACATTCTTGCATATTACTAAACTTCATATTAGCTGTTTATGTGATTGGTAAAATATTATAAGTCCTTAAGGAAGATGAAGTGAAGAAAACTTTATTTAAATTGATGTGCTACTTGTTTTTCTTTTTCCTCGCAGCATGTCAATTCAAGCACATTGAAACGCTTAAAAACTGTGAACAAGCATGTGGTCAAAGCTATTATCAATGTCAGCAAAGTTGTCAAGATAGTTGTCCAAAATGCTGTGGAAAGTCTTATTCGAGATCGCTTAAATCTTATCAGCGCTATGTCAATGAAAAAAATATAACCGGCGATCCGGCTATCAATTTGTTGCAATCTTTTGATGATCATCTAAAATGCAACAAAAATAGCTGCAATTGTCAGGCTGATTACATTTTATGCAAGCAAGTCTGTAAAGGTCAAATTACAAAAAGACTGAAGACCTTTAAACCTTGTTAATTTTTATGACCATTTTGTGAAAGAGGTTAGCTAATGAGCATTGAAACTCAAAAAGATATTGATCCAATTGAAACCCAAGAATGGCTAGATGCCTTACAAAGCATCATTCAAGTTCAAGGTGATAAACGCGCACAGTATTTAGTGGATATTTTAATTCAACATGCGCAAGAACAAGGTGTTCACATCAACAATACCATCCATACACCATATAAGAATACCATTGCAACACACCAAGAAAAAACAATGCCAAATGATGAAGGCATGTTTAGAAGATTATCTGCTATCATCCGCTGGAATGCAGTTGCTATGGTCTTACGTGCTGGAAAATATGCCCCAGAACTTGGTGGTCACATTGCAACCTATGCTTCATCAGCAGTTCTGTATGAAATTGGCTTTAATTATTTTTTCAAAGCGCAAAATCATGATCATAATGGGGACCTCATTTATTACCAAGGCCACTCATCGCCCGGAATCTATTCTAGAGCGTTTTTAGAAGGCCGTATTAGTGAAGAACAATTGGCTCATTTTCGTCAAGAAGTCGAATGTAATGGCTTGTCATCCTATCCTCACCCATGGTTAATGCCTGACTTTTGGCAATTTCCAACAGTTTCGATGGGGCTTGGGCCATTGCAAGCCATCTATCAGGCTCGATTCATGAAATATCTTGAAAATAGAGCATTGCTTAAAAATGAACATCGACATGTTTGGGCCTTTCTCGGTGATGGTGAAATTGATGAACCTGAGTCATTAGGGGCTCTTTCGATTGCGGCGCGTGAAAAACTCGATAATTTAGTTTTTGTGGTTAATTGTAACCTGCAACGACTTGATGGCCCTGTAAGAGGTAATGGAAAAGTCATCCAAGAGCTTGAAGGTATTTTCCATGGCGCAGGTTGGAAAGTTATTAAGGTCATTTGGGGTGGCCGCTGGGATGCTCTGCTTGCCAAAGATAAATCCGGTCTATTATTAAAACGCATGCAAGAATGTCTTGATGGCGATTATCAGGCCTACAAAGCAAATGATGGGGCCTATGTTCGAAAATATTTCTTTGGTAAATACCCAGAACTTCTTGAATTAGTTGCTGACATGACTGATGAAGATATTTGGCATTTAAATCGCGGAGGCCATGATCCTCAAAAAGTATTTGCGGCATATAGCGAAGCCATGAATACAACAGGACAACCTGTGGTTGTGCTGGCCAAAACCATTAAAGGCTATGGTATGGGTGCTGCCGGTGAAGGCATGAACATTACCCACCAGCAAAAGAAAATGAATGAAGAACATCTCAAGCATTTTAGAGACATATTTAGTATTCCCATATCTGATGATGCCATTGCGAATATTCCTTTCTATAAACCTGCTGACGATAGTCCTGAAATCAGATATTTGAAAAAACAACGCGAACAGTTAGGTGGTTATCTCCCCTCTCGTCACACTGAAATGGAAACACTCGAACTGCCACCATTAGCAGCTTTTGAAGCCCTGCTAAAGGATTCTAGCGGCCGCGAGATGTCCACCACCATGGCTTTTGTTAGAATATTAACCATTCTACTTAAAGATAATCATATTGGTCAGCGAGTTGTTCCTATTATTCCTGATGAATGTCGTACATTTGGCATGGAAGGTTTATTTAGACAAATTGGCATATACTCACCAGTTGGTCAGTTATATACCCCTGTTGATCGCGAGCAAGTGATGTATTACCGGGAAGAAGTGAATGGCCAAATTCTAGAAGAAGGTATCAATGAAGCTGGCGCATTTTGCTCTTGGATGGCAGCAGCAACATCATATAGCAGTAATAAATTAGCCATGATCCCATTTTATATTTACTATTCGATGTTTGGTTTCCAACGTATTGGGGATCTGGCATGGGCTGCTGGTGACATGCAAGCTAAAGGCTTTTTACTTGGTGGAACCGCCGGACGAACCACCTTAGCTGGTGAAGGACTTCAGCATCAAGACGGTCATAGCCATTTATTAGCTTCCACTATCCCTAATTGTATTTGTTATGATCCCTGTTATGCCTATGAACTTGCGGTGATTATCCATAGCGGATTACAACGCATGTATGGCAATAATGAACATGTTTATTACTATATCACCGTCATGAATGAAAACTATGAACACCCTGCAATGCCTGAAGGGGTTGAAGAAGGGATTATTCGGGGGATGTATCCGCTTCATCAGAGCAAAGCCAAAGACCGAAATATGCATGTTCAACTGTTAGGTAGCGGCACCATTTTGAGAGAGGTTGAAAAGGCGAAACAACTGCTACAAGATGATTTTAACATCAGTGCTGATGTTTGGAGTGTCACAAGCTTTAATGAATTACGCAAAGAAGCGCTTGAAATTGAACGCTTTAATCGTATGCATCCTGAAGAAACGGAAAAACAAAGCTTTGTTGCCACTCAATTGGAAAACACCGATGGACCGATTATTGCAGCTACAGATTATATGCGCATCGTCTCAGAACAAATTCGTCCATTCATCGGCAATCGTGGGTATATTACACTAGGTACTGATGGCTATGGCCGTAGCGATACCCGCCAAAAACTCCGTCATTTCTTTGAAGTCAATGCGCATTATATCGTTATTGCGGCATTAGATGCATTGGTTAAAGAAGGTAAATTACCTAAGAAAACCTTGAAAGAAGCATTCAAAAAATACGAGCTCAATCCCAATAAACCAAGCCCGATAATGCATTAATTTAGAGGATATAGATAATATGGAACAAATTGTAAAAGTCCCCGATATTGGTAGCTCAGGCCAAGTTGATGTTATCGAAATATTGGTCAAAGTGGGTGACAAAATTGATATTGATACCCCGCTTATCACACTTGAATCTGATAAAGCCAGCATGGAAATACCAAGTAGCCATGCTGGGATTATTCAAAAAATTCAGGTAAAGGTTGGTGATAAAGTTGCTCAGGGTGATGTGATTTTAAGTTTAGATACACTAGATCAAGTCGCTGAAAAACCGATAGAGACTGTTACTATTAAGGAAGAGGTTATTGAAGTACCTGCACCATTAACTGCACCAGCCCCTGCTCCAATTGAAACAATAGCAAAAAGCACTTCGGAATTGATTCTTGCAGGCCCTGCTGTTCGCCGTCTTGCTCGTGTATTAGGGGTAAATTTAGCAACGGTTAAAGGGACTGGGAAAAAAGAACGCATACAAATAGAAGATGTCGAGGCTTATGTCAAACAGCGTCTTCAAGAACCCTCATCTGGCGGTTCAGGTTTTGGCTTACCCCAAGCACCAATCATCGATTTTGCTCAATTTGGCGAGATAAGCACACAAGACTTATCCAAGATCAAACGCTTAAGTGGACAAAATCTCCACCGCGCTTGGTTACAAATCCCTCATGTGACACAGTTCGATGAAGCTGATATCACCGACCTTGAACAATTTAGAAAGCAACAAACTACCCTTCTTGAAAAAGATGGTTTAAAATTAACGCCTCTTGCCTTCATTACCAAAGCAGTTTGTCGTGCTTTACAAGAATTTCCAGAATTTAATGCCTCATTATCTCATGATGCTCAATCTTTAATTCTAAAAAAATACATCAATATTGGGATTGCTGTTGATACCCCTCAAGGACTTGTTGTGCCTGTGATAAAAAATGTGGAACGCATGAGCATCAAAGAGATTGCACAGACCATGGGTGAATTAAGTCAAAAAGCACGTAAGAAAGCCCTGCTACCATCAGATATGCAAGGCGGAAGCTTTACTATATCAAGCTTAGGTGGCATTGGTGGCACTGCATTTACCCCAATTGTGAATCATCCTGAAGTTGCCATTCTTGGCGTGTCAAAATCGTCGATGAAACCTGTATACATTAACCATCAATTTGAGCCACGTCTCATGTTACCGTTATCCTTATCATATGATCACCGGGTGATTGATGGCGCGCAAGGTGCGCGTTTTACACGTTATCTAGCAGAATTATTAAGCGATATTCGCAAAGTCATGCTTTAAGAGGAAAATATTATGAGTCTAGAAACAATACAAACAGATTTAGTGGTCATTGGTAGTGGTCCGGGTGGTTATACCGCCGCATTTCGTGCTGCCGATCTGGGTAAACAAGTCGTCCTTGTTGAAAAATTTTCAAATCTGGGTGGCGTTTGTTTAAACGTTGGCTGTATCCCATCAAAAGCCTTATTACATACAGCTCAAGTGTTAGATGAAACCAAAGAGATGGGTATACAAGGTATTGAGTTTGCCAAACCCTCTATTGATGCTAAAAAATTAAAAGAGTGGAAAGATGGTGTTGTTAAAAAATTAACTGGCGGCTTAAGCATGCTTGCCAAGCAACGTAAAGTGACAATCATTCAAGGCTATGCAAATTTCGCCTCAGCCAATAGCGTTGTGATTGAAACTGAAAAAGGCCCACAAACCATCAATTTTCAACAAGCTATTATTGCAGCAGGAAGTGAATCCGTAACATTCCCTTTTATTCCTAAAGACCCACGCATTTTTAGCTCAACAGGTGCTCTAGAACTTCGTGATATCAAAGGTCACTTGATGGTTTTAGGTGGCGGTATTATTGGTTTAGAAATGGCAACAGTTTATCGCGCATTAGGTGCTGAAGTGACTGTTGTTGAATTTATGGATCAGTTAATACCAGCAGCTGACAATGAGCTTGTTGCGGTGTTACAAAAGAAAATGGCTAAAAAAGGTATTGAATTTTGTCTTAAAACCAAAGCCACTAAAATTGAGGCTAAAAAAGATGGTTTATATGTGAGCCTCGAAGGCGAGCATGCGACAAAAGAGCCACGGCGTTTTGATCAAATATTAGTAGCAGTGGGTCGACGTCCAAATGGCGATAAAATATCTGCAGACAAAGCTGGCGTAAACGTTGATGAACGTGGTTTTATCGCTGTTGATAATCAAATGCGCACCAATGTTGCTCATATTTTTGCAATTGGTGATTTGGTGGGACAACCCATGCTTGCCCATAAGTCTGTTGCCCAAGGCAAGGTTGCTGCAGAAGTTGCTGCCGGCATGAAGCATTATTTTGAACCTAAAACCATTCCAAGTGTGGCATATACTGATCCTGAATTGGCATGGGCCGGTCTAACTGAAAAAGAAGCCAAAGCGCAAAATATCGCTTATGAAAAAGCTGTATTTCCTTGGGCTGCCAATGGCCGTGCATTAAGCATGCATCGTGAGGAAGGGATAACCAAGCTATTATTTTGTCCCACATCAAAACGCATTATCGGAGCTGGTATTGTCGGCATGAATGCAGGCGATTTAATTGCCGAAGTAATGCTTGCCATTGAAATGGAATGTGATGTTGAAGATATTGCTTTAACAATTCATGCTCACCCCACCCTAGCAGAAACAATAGCTCAATCAGCAGAAATTTTTGCAGGTTCGATCACTGACTTATACATGCCAAAGAAAAAATAATAGCTAGATTCTAAAAACGATCAGCTGTGCTAGCTAATCGTTTTTAGAAAACAACGGTTTTTTGTTTTACCATGCTTATACCGACGTTCTCTACAAGTTTATCCACAGAATTTGTGGATAACTGCATTATACTCTAGACAATACCTACCTCATTAACTGTTTAATACTTGACCATGCATTGAAAAACCTATATAATCAACAAAAAATTACTTTGATTACTATTATGCTGACAGCACTAGAAACAACACCACGAATTTCTGGAAACCTCTATAATTGTGCACTTAATTGTGCCCTACCCACCATTTTGGATGGAATTAAAACAATTGCAGAACAAGAACAAGAACAAGAACAAGAACAAGAACAAGGTGTAGATTTTCCACATATCGATAGCTATAGCAAACTCAAGGAAATGTTTGAACAATGGTATTGCGTAGATGAGATGACATGGCCAGAATTTAGTACATTTCTAAATCAATTTGATTTTGCTGACCAAGAATTGATTTTAGCACCTGTATTGAGAATGTTCCTCGTTGAAAAAATCGATAATCGACATTTTGGAAATATTATTGAAGATCCACTTCAAGGCTTTGATAGAGCTTTTATCGATATGTTAAAAGAGGCAGGAGAGCCGATCCCATACCAAACACCTGGAAGATATACTTGCTTAGAGGCAAGTATAGCTCATTGTAATTTTTATGTGCATTTCGGACTTGCCATGCGAGTACACGCGTATCATGATGATACAAAACAATATACTCAGCCTCGGTTTAACCTTACCGATTTAACACCCATCGATGTTTTTTTTAAAAACGGACATTATGAATTAAGTGAGCATGACAAATGTCCTCAATGGAAGTATGAGGTATTTGATGGTAGTGATGACCCTATTGCCCAGATTCAGGAAAGGATAAGTGTAGATACAAGTCCCTGGCAAACCAATGTTGCATTAGCTGATTTAAGGGAACTAATAAGGGAAAAAATTCTTGGACATGTTCAAAAGCCATATGCCCTAATTACCCCAAAAGAATACCAACAAAATATAGAAAGCTATAAACTTCATGATGATAGTACTAACGAAGGACGATTAACGCATGCGATTGCTTTATTAGTGTTAATGAAAAATTTTCCAGAAACAAAAGAATACGCAAATCTCGAACTAGATAAGAAATATAGCTTAAATGAAGAGGACAATATTAATCAATTATTAAAAGACACCCTGCAGGTTGTCAATGAAACTGATGTCAGTCCTAATGAAGAAATTATCAACACTGAATCAATTCCTCAGCAAGAATTTCAAGATATATTAAAAGCATATAGAACCAGCTACTGGTTACTGAATTGTATTATCAATATATTTAGCTTTGGCTATTATCATCATAAAAGCAATACCATGATTGCATTGGAAGCTATTGCCGATAATGATCAAATCACGAGTGACATGGTGAAGAAGGCCTTAGAACAGGAAAAACCTGATAGCCAACATCAACGTCGCTTAAGTTTTTGGGTAAACAATGGTAACGAACTTGGAAAAAGCGGTACAGACCAGGTTCTTGAAAAACTTAAGGAAGCGCTAACTCCCAAGTAGGCATGATTTTTTAAAACCCTCTATGAGCTTTAGATCATCGGTGAAGACTTCATCCAGATCTAAGGCCTCTATTTTTTTCAATTGCTGTAGATGATTAACCGTATATACACCTGCCTTTAGCCCTGCTTGATGAATTGCTTTGATGCGTTTGCCACTTAAATAACGATAACTCATGTTAATTTGTTGGCATTGGGCCTCAACTGCAGCGCTAATTGTTTGCCCTGTGCAATAGGAAACTTCTAAAGCTGTTGCTAGTTTATTGTTTAATACTTGCAAGCGTTGAAAAATTTTATATTGAAAACTCAAAATTTTAAACTTAGTTGTATCTGCATATTCATGAACCTGATGTAAAATAATATCTAAATCAGCTTCAAAGCTCTTAAGATGAATCGGTTTAATTTCAAGATTTAATTCAATCCCGGTTTGCTTTTGCCAAAGCAATAATTCTGACAATCGTGGGACTTTGCACCCTTTAAATTGTGGATGAAACCAAGAGCCTGCATCTAGCGATTCAATATAAGCATAATCACGGGTATTGACCTTGTCTTTGCCATTTGTGGTTCGAGCTAAATGATTATCATGGATAATCACTGGTACTTTATCAGCAGTTAATATCACATCACATTCGATGCTGCTTGCGCCCATTTCATGAGCAAGCAAAAAAGCAGCCATGGTGTTTTCAGGTGCATAGGCACTCGCACCTCTATGCGCAATAAAAGACAACATCAACACTCCGATAAAATAAATCAATTTCATCTTAAAGAATTACTTTTCTAAAAGATAGAGGCACCTTATACTAGCTACATATCTAATTTCACGAGGCTGTTATCAATGAGCGATATTTTCAATTTAAGCAAAGAGTATGAAAATGCTAGCATTCACTTCAAAAACTGCCAAAAAACCGGCATGCAAGCGATTATTGCCATTCATAATACTAAACTTGGTCCAGCGCTTGGTGGTTGTCGCTTTGTGGAATACAACAGTACTAAAGATGCGATCATTGATTGTTTAAGGCTTGCTCAAGGCATGACCTATAAAGCAGCGATGGCCAATCTACCCTTGGGTGGTGGTAAATCAGTTATTATCAAACCAACAACACCCTTTTCCAAAGAAGCCTATATGGCCTCATTTGGCGAATTTGTTGATTCGCTAAATGGCAATTATATTACTGCTATGGATTCTGGCACTGAGTTAAATGACATGGATATCATTGCCACTAAAACTCAATTTATCGCCAGTAAAACCACAGACTTTGGTGATCCTTCCCCTCATACTGCCGATGGCGTGCTCGCTGGCATTAAAGCGGCTGTTCGATTTAAATTAAATCGGGATGATTTATCAGGCCTTCACATGTGTATTCAGGGTGTAGGCCATGTTGGATTAGCACTTGCAAAATCACTTCTAAAAGAGGGGGTGACATTAACTGTTGCCGATATCAAAATTGAAAATTGTGACCGACTTAAAGAATTTGCTGATGTTGCAGTTGTATCAGTTGCTGAAATTCACAAAATTGCCTGTGATGTTTTCATTCCTTGTGCGCTTGGTGGTATTTTAACCCCAGCTAGTATTGCAGAACTGAACACCCAGATTATAGCCGGTGCAGCCAATAACCAACTTATTGATAATGAAGCAGCCTACGAAGTTGCAAAGCGCAATATTTTGTTTACCCCTGATTTTGTCTTAAATGGTGGTGGTTTAATTTTTGCTGCTGGCAAATATCTCAAACAAACAGATGCAACAATTGAGAGGCATATTCAAGCCATTTATGAAGCATTAATGAATGTGTTTACTGAAGCCCAAAAACAACAGCTTCCTCCTAGCATCTATGTGACCAGATTAGCTCGTGAAAAAGTAGGTTTAAATAATGCCTAGATTTACGAGTTTAAACCAAGATTTATATGATTACATGATAAAATTTGGTATGAGCGATGCTAATCTTGATGAATTGGAGAAAGAAAATCTCAATCATCCGCAGATTCACATGCAAATAAGCCAAGATCAAGCTAAATTCATGCAATTTTTACTAAGCAGTATTCAAGCTAAGCATGTTCTAGAAATTGGGACATTTCAAGGCTTTAGTGCTGCGGCATTTGCGCTTACCCTCCCAAATGATGGAATGGTAGTGACTATTGATAATGATATCCGTGTTCAAGAAACCGTCCCGCTAAAATGGAAAAAACTAGGTTTAGAAGATAAAATCACCTTAAAAATTGGTGAAGCCATTGAAGAGATGAATGAATTGATAAAAGAACAAAAACGCTTTGACTTTATCTTCATCGATGCCGACAAAAAGAAAGTCATTGATTACTACAAACTTGCCAAACGTCTTATCTCATCCCATGGCATTATCGCTGTCGATAATGTATTTTTTCATGCCCAAGTGCATCTTAGCACCCCTCCAGAAGCGGCACTGTACATGCATGAATTTAATCAATATCTTCAACAAGACCAGGATGTTATGTATAGCATTGTACCCATCGGTGATGGATTAACAATTATCAAAAAATCTTGACATGTAGGCCAAAGCATTTGAAGATGTTAACACATGGATTTTTACTAAGGATTGTAGAATGAACCCTTGTGAACTCAATGGCTTATCATTTATTGAATTTTCAAGTATTGACCCCAATGACATGCGTCAAAAATTTCAAAATATGGGGTTTACCAAAATAGCAACTCACGCCTCAAAACCCTTTGAAATTTGGCAGCAAAACCAAATTTTTTTTCTACTCAATCAAATTCCAAATACTGGTGCTGAAGCTCATGCTAATATTCATCAAGCTGGTGCATGTGCCATGGGTTTTCAAACACATTTAAATCGTGAAGAAGCTCATGCAATTGCCATAAATCGTGGTGCAAAAAACGCCCCACCCCACCCTGTCTATCAGCTACCAGGAATTGAAGGCATTGGTGCTAGCGTGATTTATTTTACCGATGCTTCATGTCATTTATTCGATGATACTTGGCAAATTCATGATTTAAGTAAACCAAAAGGACATGGCCTTGTATTTATTGATCACCTCACCCACAACGTTCATCGAGGTCAATTAAGAAAATGGTCAGATTTTTATGCGCAAATTTTTAATTTCAAACCCATTCGCAATTTTGATATTCAAGGTCAACATACAGGTCTTTATAGTGAAGCTTTAGGCAGTCCTTGTGGCAAAATTAAGATTCCTCTCAATGAATCTAAAGATGAAAAATCTCAAATTGAGGAGTTTTTAAAAGACTATCACGGCGAGGGTATTCAACACATTGCATTACATACAAGTGATATCTATGAAACAGTCAAAAGC
>RGPR01000039.1 GCA_010030245.1 Gammaproteobacteria bacterium | reverse complement strand
TTATTTTAATTGTCAAAGCAATCTGGGTCTAATTTTAGACCCCTTGGCAGATAAAATATTAATCATTGCTAGTTATCTACTACTTGCCTTTAAATCTATCCTTCCTCTCTGGTTTGTTGCCATTGTTCTTTTACGAGATAGCGCCATTTTATTTGGCTCTTTTATTACCCTTATCATCCTGAAACATCGGCGCCCCCTATCTCCAAGCTTGCTGAGCAAAATAAATACTGTTTTACAAATGCTTCAAATAGTACTTTGCCTGATTCAATCTGCTTTTCATCACATCCCCCATGAGGTATTATCAATATTACTATGCTTGGTCTTAAGCACCAGCATCATGAGTTTTTTTCACTACTTATATGTTTGGCAAAAAAACTTAAAGACGAGCCCCTATGGTTAAACAACTATCGTTTTCAGAACTCATCCCTGAACAAAAACAGTTAAATGAATTTGTATGGGGGGAAAATTTGGTTCTACAACATCATCTGACACATGTTTTAGAAAATGCAGATGATAAGTTTGTCTATATTTGGGGGCCACAAGGTTCTGGCAAAAGCCACTTGCTTCAAACCATATGCAGTCAATATGATGCCGATCTCTCAAGTATCTATGTGCCTTTATCCATGTGGGATGCATTGAGCCCTCAGTCACTTGAAAATTTAGAACAACAAGATATTGTCTGTATTGATGATATTCAAATGATTGCTCAAAAACCGCTTTGGGAAGAAGCTATTTTTCACTTGTATAACCGTATTAGAGATAAAAAAACAACCCTATTGATTATTGCAGGGTCTCATCCCCCTCAATTGCTTGGACTATGTCTGCCTGATTTGTGTTCTAGGTTGCAATGGGGCCTGACTTGGTACTTGAAAGAACCAGCTGATGAATTTAAAATCCACATTCTTATTAAAACAGCAGAAAAAAAAGGCTTCGTGATTACAGAAACAGTTGCAAAATACTTGCTATCTCATTACGACCGCAATCTAAATAAGTTAATGCAGATAATAGATCAAGTTGACCGAGCCTCCCTAGAGGCTCAGCGAAAAAATATCAGTATACGGTTTTTGAAAACATGCCTAACACTAGATTAATTTTTACTCAATAAACTCTTGTTTACGAAGCCCTAAGCCTAACTTAGATTTCAACCGCTCAACAGCTTTAGGATCAACTGTTTTTGTTGTTTTATTCTTAAATACAATCTCAGTTTTTTTTGGAGCAAGCTCATGCTCACGCTCAACATGTCGATATTTTAATGGCTCTGCTGCAGTGCGCGCAACCTGCGCTTCTAAAAAAGAACTATGCCGATGATTGCGAATATTTTTTTCAACCCTTTTTTTGATTTTTAAAGCGGCTGCGAGTGCTTGCTCTTCAGTCACGATCCCACAACTTTCGCCTTGCAAATTAACACGCACGCCACCAGATTTAAGGCTGGCTAAATAATCGATGCGGCGAGTGAAGACAACAATGGCTTGGCGCAACTTTGATTTAGAAATACCCGCCAACTCAGCTGCTTTGGCATAACTTAAAATATCATCCATAACCCCTATACTAAGTGGATAAATTTGCACTGTGGTATCAAAAGCTTTAGGAAATTGCTCAGTAAGCCACTGTAATGCATTCCGCCTAGCTAAGCGACAATGATTTTTTTGTTTTACATTGATAATGGCGGTGCGCGGATGCAACTGATTTTTTTTCATTATATTAAGCCTTCCAGATTATAACTGTCTAAAAAAAATTGCTTAAGACGTTGTTAAATGTCGTCAAAATTAATTTATTTTTGGATAAAATGACCGCGGCTAGTGTAGATTTCAGCGCATAAATTGTCAATCACATCTTCCTATTGGTGCATTGAAAAAAAACCCAAGACCTGTTGTAAAACCATCATAATTTTGCTAACAATAGGATATTGGTTTTCTTTTTAAGCACAAGGACAAATCATGAATAAAAAATGGAGTTATCTGTTAAGCTATGCTTTTCCCTGGTTAGCCATGCTGTCAATTGAAAAAACTGGCATTGCACTTGCTACTTTTATTTTACAACTTACTGTTATCGGTTGGATCCCGGCATCATTTTGGGCTCACGCAGAGATGAAAAAATACTTCGAGGCCCTCTCCAGCTCCGAAACCAAGGAAGATGCAGACAATGACAATAGCCAGGAAATTATCAAATCTAGTCAATCTAGCTCAAACAAAACAAAAACCGCTGCTACTGTTAAAAAACCCAAAGCTAGCACCACTAAAAAACTAAGCAGCAGCTCAAAAACCAAGGCCAAACCAAAAGCCAAACCAAAACCCTCTCCTTAAGGAATCAATGGTGTAAATATGTCTGATTCACTTTCGATTATGATTAACGGCGCCTTTGGCAAAATGGGGGCGCTAGCAACATCTAGTCTTTCTCAACACGCTCAATTCAATATTATCGCCAAACTAGGTCGTGATGATGACTTAAATCAAAACATTGCGACCTTTCAGCCCGATGTGATTCTAGATTTGACAACAGCTGACTGCATCAAAGACAATTGCGATATTTATTTATCGCATTCATCTCGCTTTGTCATTGGCGCCTCCGGCTTAAATGCCCAAGACATTGAACGCATCGCTTTTAAATGCACTGAAAAAAAACAAGGGGCTATTATCGTACCTAATTTTTCAATAGCAGCGGTACTTTGTATGGATTTTGCCGCGAAAGCTGCGAAATGGTTTGACAGCGTCGACATTATTGAAATGCATCATCATTTAAAAAAAGATTCTCCATCGGGTACAGCTCGACACACTGCGCATTTAATCCATCAAGCCAAACAAGACTGGCCATTGATGAATCAAGTGCCACAGTTAGGCCGTGACACATTTGTTGATGGGATTCCTGTTCATTCGGTAAGAATGCCTGGCATTCTTGCCATGCAACAAGTTATGTTTGGGCAACTAGGAGAAACCTTTACAATTTCCCACCAGACCATTGATCGACAAGCCTATATGCCAGGAATACAACTTGCTTGTAGAGCGGTGATGGGGCTTGATCATTTAGTGTGCGGTTTAAATTCATTTATCAATCAGGACTAGGACAGTTTATGCAGATAATTCCTCATCATATTAATGGAGAATCATGCAATGAAGGCGGTCATGGTTCTGAGATTTTCAATCCGGCAACAGGACAAGTCATCGCTAAAATTCTTGTCGCTGATGCAAAAATCATTGATAAGGCCGTATTATCAGCAAAAGTTGCCCAAACATCATGGGCCACTGTTCCTGCAATCAAACGCTCATCAAGTAAGCCAAGGTGTAGATTGTCATACCTTCTACCAACCTTTGGGCATTTGTGCTGGAGTTGCGCCATTTAATTTCCCCGTCATGGTTCCCATGTGGATGATGGTCCCTGCAATTGCAACAGGTAATGCCTTTATTCTAAAGCCCTCTGAGAAAGTGCCTTCTGCATCACTCAAATTAGTACAATGGTTTGAACAAGCTGGTCTCCCTAAGGGATTGCTGCAGTGTCTTCAAGGTGATGCCTCTACAGTGAACTGTCTTCTGAATCATCCAGATATTGCAGCCTACACTGCAGTTGGCTCAAGTCAAGCAGCCTTCCACATCTATGCAGAAGCAACTCGCCAAGGCAAACGCGCGCATACCTTTGGTGGCGCCAAAAATCACGCCATAGTCATGGATGATGCCCATCTGGAACATGCCAGTGATGCTATTGTTAGCGCTGCATTTGGCTCTGCAGGTCAGCGTTGTATGGCCATATCTGCCGTTGTTTGTGTTGGTCAAACCTGTCAACAAAAGTTAGTCCGCTTACTCGAAAATAAATTACCCATCCTTAAGCTAGGTCCTGGCAATCAAGCAATGACTGATATCGGGCCGATTATCTCTGCGCAACAATTAGGCTTACTTCATCAAGCAATTGATCAAGGCATTATAGAAGGTGCAACACTCGTTATCGATGGGAGAAACCCTACCATAAGTCAAGAATCCTCTGGTTATTATCTGGGGCCTTGCTTATTTACTGATGTCAACGCCAATATGTCTATTTATCAAAAAGAACTGTTTGGCCCCATTTTAGTTGTGTTAACCGTTGCCGATCTAGATGAAGCCATTACATTGGTAAATCAGCATAAATATGGCAATGGTGCAGTGATATTTACGCAAAATGGTCAGGTTGCGCGAGCTTTTTCAGAGCAAACCACAGCAGGAATGATTGGCATCAATATCCCCATTCCTGTTCCAATCGTTAGCCATCCGTTTGGGGGCTGGAAGCAATCCGGCTTTGGCGACCATCCCATGCATGGTGCTCATGGGCTATTATTTTATACCCGACAAAAGTCCGTATCAACAACCTGGCCTAAACAAGAACTTAGGGACAAGATTGATCTCAATATGCCCCATCACTAGGATTTAACCATGATTAAAATTAGCTTTATAGGCCTTGGAAGGATGGGACTGCCTATGGCGCTCAATTTACATAAGGCCAAGTTTGACATTCTTGCCTACGACCAGTTTAAGCCCGCATTAACATCTTTTGAAAATCACGGTGGTAAAGTAACAAGTGATTTAGTCACCCTTGCCCATCATGCTGAAATGGTGATTAGCATGCTGCCTTCCCAAGAAGAACTTTTCGAATTTTATACCCATGACTCTGTTTTTTTAAAAGCCCTTAAAGCAAATATTTGGTTGATTGATTGCTCAACGATTGGCCCTCTTGCATCTGCCCGCTGGCATCAGGCACTGTCTGGGTTTAAGTGCATTGATGCCCCTGTATCAGGCGGTGTAGCTGCAGCTGAAGCAGGGAGTCTAAGTTTTATGCTAGGCTCCAATCAAAAAAACATTGATTTTTGTCGACCTGTTTTCTCAGCAATGGGGAAAAACATCATTGAAATTGGCGCGGGGAGCTTGGGGCAAGCTGCAAAAATTTGTAATAATCTTGTTTTAGCCAACACCATGGCAGCTGTTAGTGAAGCATTTGTATTGGCTGAAGCATTGAACCTTCCGGCCCCATCACTTCAAAAAGTACTTGAGCTAAGCTCTGGACAAAGTTGGGTCGTCAAAAATTATCTACCTGTTCCTGGACTTTTGCCACAGTGCCCTTCTAGTCACGCCTATAAACCTGGTTTTAGTAGCAAGATGATGTTAAAAGATTTGAACCTTGCGAAAGAAGTCGAACTGCATGAAGACATTGAATTACCTCTGACTAATAAAACGCTCAGTATCTACCAAGACATGATGGTTGCAGGAATGGGCGAACTGGATTTTTCATCTATTTTTAGCTTTCTGGATAAATACAATAAATAGATTATTCTGTTCGAACGCTTAATTTACAACGCCATAAAATATTGATAGAATTTTATGATTCATAACAAATATATAGGCATAACTATGAAAAAGTCTTCAACTCGCCCTATCCCTATTATCACCTCAGCATCACCTAGTCCAATTGAGCAATCCGCTGAAGAACGCCAACTTTCACGTTCTATCGGTAAAGACACCTCACCTATAGCAGAATGTTTGGAAAAACCTACATCATCCAATACCGAAGGCTATCGACTTTTTCGCCCTTCCCCTGTACCAACAGTAACATCAACCCAAGAGGCATCCCAACTAGACGATCAAGAAGGCTGCATGTTTCCCATGGACCCTTAGCCAGATAAGGGAGTCCATGCGCACAAGGGCTCCCTTATATAGCCAACCACTCATTCAACACAGCGACCACTTGAAATAGTGTCTCTTTTTGTTGAATAGAAAAGGTTTGTACGCAATGCGACAAGCCTAATTCTGCCAGTTGGTTTTGTACTTGTCTTAAGGTTTGTAATCCAGTGCTTTTCGATATTTTATCCGCCTTAGTCAATAGTATATGCACAGGCAATTGTTGACGGATAAGCGCCCCTAACATCATTTTATCTAAATCTTGGAGTGGATGACGAATATCCATCAACACCACGACCCCCTTCAAGCTTTCTCGATAGACTAGATAATCACCTAAATGTTTTTCCCAATCAAACTTCATACTCTGAGATACTTTTGCAAAACCATAGCCTGGTAAATCGACAATACGACGTCCTTCAATGGCAAGATCAAATACATTCATCAACTGAGTACGTCCGGGCGTTTTACTAATTTTAGCCAAGCTTTTTTGGCCTGTTAATATATTCAAAAAAGTTGATTTGCCTGCATTCGATCGCCCCACAATCGCAATCTCATGGCCTTCATCCAATGGTAACTGGGTGATTTTAGCGGCACTCGTCGTAAATGTAGCGCTTCGATAAATCTTGATTAACGTCTCAATTGCTTGGGATTTTTCAAAATTTGATGTACTATATTTCATCATATAACCTCATTATTTTCAGAAACGCGATGATTAAACGTTTTTTGCTTGTTTGGTGCCTGATTAACCCGTGCTTTGCCAACCCGCAAAAACTCAATCTATGCGCTTCCTGCCATGGACAGAATGGGATTGCTGCACAATCAATATGGCCTAATCTAAATGGTCAATCCCAACGTTATCTTATGCAACAATTGCAGGCATTTAAAAATGACACTCGAGTGTCTTCACTAATGACCCCCTATGCCAAAATGCTCGAAACTGAAGACATTATAGAGCTAAGTGCGTATTATGCCAAATTAAGTAGCAAACCAACGCATTACCAAAGCAAAAATACACTTGGCCAGCAAATTTATCACCAAGGTTTGGTGCAAAAACGTCTTCCTGCATGCAGTGCTTGCCACGGCCCATCAGCGCTGGGCAATGATAGTGCCAAATTTCCAAAGCTTGCCGGACAACACCATGATTACCTCATTCAACAACTTGAGGCTTTTAAACAAGGTAGCCGCCAAAGCGACATGGGCCATGTGATGCATGACATTGCTAATCGGCTTAGTGAAGAAGAAATGAAAGCCGTGAGCCACTATTTAGAATCATTAGAACAACCATAGTTGAAGAAAATAAAAATGGTGAAACAGCTGCAGTCATAGGCGAGAATGATGCCATTGGCCTAGGGAGCTCTCCAAGTTTTTAAAACTTACAATATCTGAAATCCCCCCCTGGGTCTCAATCTAAAGGGTATTTCATTTAAACACCAACGACCTGTGGAATAAGATTATGCATCACCAGGATTTTCTA
Organism: Gammaproteobacteria bacterium; assembly: GCA_010030245.1. Lineage (GTDB taxonomy): Bacteria > Pseudomonadota > Gammaproteobacteria > Legionellales > Legionellaceae > UBA2653. Next base: position 8,313 of record RGPR01000039.1, on the reverse strand, counting down.
AACTTAAAAAGCCTGTTTTAAAATCATAAGCGAATAGCTCGGCATAACGCCCCCAGTCAATCATGGTTCTCAAGACTCGCTCTGATTCTTTTACAGTGAGATAATCCTCGAGTTTACTTAAAAATCGCTCCTCAGAGACCCGATGCCCAGGCTTTTCATCTAACACGCGTCGTATGTAGCGTGCAAGGGGGACAGATTCCAGTAAACGTTTGGCAAAAATTTGTTTGCGATGTTGTAAATCAGCCTCATCGAAGGCCTTTCCCAACTGTTTGAGTTGGATTCGTCCACCCACAATTTCAGCAAATCCTAAAATTTCCAAGGTTTCAATGATGGGGAATAAATCATCCACATCCATCATCAGTTCATCGGCTAGTTCGGGTAAATCAACCTCATTTTCAAATGAAGAAATGGTCTCCACCAACCCGGACAATTCAGAAGGTTCTGCCTCCGGCAGACAATAACCCAAACCAATTTGTTTTTCTTTATGCGCATGCCGTATTTTATGATTGGTTGACTGAATCATCACCCGATAAATATGATCAACAAATTGGCGCCATTCACGTGATTCAGGATCTCTTGGATGAGAAAGAGGTACCTCAATGTTGGCTTGAAGAGAGGCGGGACTGCCTCCTAAAATAATGATTCTATCAGCAAGCATTACCGCTTCATCAATATTATGAGTGACCATTAAAATAGCATTGGTATTGGTTTTATGATCTTGCCACAAATCAAGTAAGTCTGATTTTAGATTTTCGGCTGTCAACACATCTAGGGCTGAAAAGGGTTCATCCATTAATAAAATATCAGGATTAACAACCAAGGCTCTAGCAAAACCAACCCGTTGTTGCATCCCCCCTGATAACTCTTTTGGCAATGCCGATTCGAAACCATCCAAGCCAATCGTATCGATGGCTAAAATCGCGCGCTCACGCCGTTCGTGTCGAGATAGCCCTTGAGCTTCTAAACCTAATTCAACATTTTCCAATACGGTCAACCACGGCAATAAGGCAAACGATTGAAATACCATGCTAACCCCCTGAATGGGGCCTGTAACCAAATTACCACGATACGTGACAGTGCCTGCACTAGGTGCCATCAAGCCTGATAACATCCGCAAAAGTGTGGACTTGCCACATCCCGATTTACCGAGGAGTGCGACAATTTCATTTTTCTTCAAGCAAAGATGAACATCATCTAAAACCAGCACATCTTGCCCTGCTTCTTTTTGGAAGGATTTTTTTACCCCTTTGAGTTCCAAGATGGTTTCTGTCATTTCGCCCCCTTCAAGTTGAACTCAAGCGTTCTTGTGAATAACGATACAAAGGACGCCATATTAAATAATTAAAAATTAACACATAAAAACACATGGCCAAGGTGCCAAGCATCAATTTGGGGAAATTACCCGATAAAGTCTGCGTTTGGATGTAATCACCAAGACCTGTGGCATGTAATGTGACATCCCCCCAACTAACGCATTCAGCGACAATACTTGCATTCCATGCGCCTCCTGCTGCTGCAACGGCACCTGTTAGAAATTCCGGGAAAATTGCTGGTATAGCGAGCTTTCTCCACCATAACCACCCTTTGACATGAAAATTAGCGGTTAATAGTTTTAGATCAACAGGGATCATCAATGCGCCCGCGATCACATTAAATAAAATATACCACTGTGTTCCTAATATCATCAATGGCGTCAAAAATATTTCAGGGTTCAGTTGCCATTTGACTATCACAATGACAAACATAGGATAAAATAAGTTGGCTGGGAAAGCGGCTAGAAATTGAATGATTGGTTGTAGCGTTTGCGCTAATTTCACTCGCAATCCAATAGTCACACCTAGAGGGATCCAAATTAGTGAACTCAACACAATTAAAACCAAGACGCGTAAAGCCGTGATCGCGCCTAAGACAAATACGTGTCCAACCTCTGAAAGTGCATGTTGTTGATAAAAATAATAAGCGCCAATAAACATGCCGATAAACGAAAGGATGAGCATTAAAGAATTCCAGAACCAGGATTCTTGTGCTTCTTGCGGGTTTATCATGGCAAAACGTTTTGGACGGCTAAAGGTATTTAACCATGAGATATGAATAAAACTTTGACGAAAAATCATTAAATAATGCGTAAACTTTTCATGAAGACTAGACGCATGAATCCAATTAAGAACATGTGAGTGATAGGTCCCCTCCTCTTCAGCACCCTCCATGCGAAACTTTTCTGACCAGGAGATTAATGGCCTAAATAGCAATTGATCATACAGAAATATCACTAAAATCATGCACAAAATGGCATAAGCAATTGCATGAAGATTATGTTGTTCAATGGCAATCGCGATATAAGATCCCACTCCGGGTAGGCGAATTTGTTGGTGCGCAACCGCTATCGCTTCTGATAATACGACAATAAACCAGCTTGCTGACATCGACACCATCATATTCCAAAGTAAACTTGGAATCGCAAACGGGACTTCTAAACGCCAAAAACGTTGCCAAGCGGACAGTTGGAACATGGCCGCTGCTTCCTTTAAATCTTGCGGCATCATCTTAAGTGATTGATAAACACTAAAGATGATATTCCATACTTGCGCAGTAAAAATGGCAAATATGCAAGCACATTCTGGCCCTAATAAACTACCTGGAAACAGCCGAATAAATCCTGTGACGGTTAAGGCTAAAAAACTCAAGACAGGAACGGCTTGCAAAACATCAATGGCAGGAATGATAATCTGTTCAGCGCGTCGATTTTTTGCTGCCCATGCACCTAAAATCATGCTAACAAATACTGAAAAAAACAAGGCGACAAACATCCTCAGCACTGTTCTTAGGGCATACTCTGGCAAAACCCAAGGCGACAAAGACAAGGCAATCGGTTGACCAAGGGCATAAGGAACTGCCATTTTCTGGCCTGTTTGCGCAAGCAAGGCAAAGCCCAGGACCAAAAAAACAAGCAATAGCAAATCAAAACGATTGAATCGACGGCTTTGAACCTTTAAATCACTCGAATACACATGTTGTTCAGCCATGAGTTTACCTGTTGCTGCTTTAATTGAAAAATGACTAGCCAAATAAGATACAAATGTATCATATTTGGCTGAAAGTTCAAAGCAGTCTAACTGTGCGTGTTAAAAAACCGCTTCATGCGGGTTAAATTAGGGATAAAGGTGATGAGATGACACTTAGACCGTCGGATTCTGCTAATGCTATCGCTTTATCTGCTATTTCTCTGTAAAGTTTCTCTACTTGCAAATATACGGATTGGGCTTTTCGGGCTCTTAACGATGCTAATAAAACTGACCTTAATGCTGCATCTCTAGCCTCTGCTCGAAGCCCTAGTCTTGCCAGTCTTACTGCCTCTGATTCTACAACGCCCAACATGGCTCCTGCTCCTCGGGCTTCGACCAATAGTGTTTTTACTGATTCTGCTGCTGATAATTCTTCCTTAGCCGCGCAACTTGCTACGGTATATGCTTGTGCGATTCTGTTTGCTGCCCCAGCTAAACCATATAACGCTGCTAATGTGGGGTTTCTATCATGATTAAGCCCTGGCATACTGATACCTCCTTTGCAATAAGGGATTAGAAGAAAATAATAGAGTTTAACATACACTCACCTCTTTGTGCTTTTTTTGCTCATTTCAACGGAAAAAGCATACTTAATAGCAATGTCACTAAACCTATCGACATTTTATTTATTTCGCCCTAAACTAGATCTTCATTCAAGGAGGATGGAATGTATAGGAAATCATTTTATATCTCGATATTTATAATATGCTTAACCAATGTCTTTGCTTTGGCGCCCAATGTTCCATTGCAAGTTTGGACCAATGAGGCCATTGTTAACCTTTACAATTTTAATGCTGACAATTGGCTGGCTCGCCAAAAAGATATGGCTAAGTATTTTACTGCAGATGCCTGGTTAGCCTATCAAGCAGCACTTAAAAAAACCCATACTATTCAACAAGTTACCGACAATAAATTTTCAGTATCCGCTGTATCAACAGCGCCAGCTGACGTTAAAGCTATTAATGCCTATAGTTGGGAAACTAAAATGCCTGTGTTGGTTCAATTTAAAAATGAAAACGGGCTACAATTTCAAAATTTTGAAGTTAATCTTAAGATCATTAAAGTTGAACAAGGCGGACTTAGAGGCTATGCGATTCAACAGTATAACGCGAAGGTTTTAACAGAGCTTTGTCCTTGTACTCAGCCCTATCAACCTAAAGTTTCGATTGGTTAACAGGAAGGATGAATTTATGTCGCTGACTCTTAAAACACCTCTTTTTGAACTACAGCAAAAATGCGGCGCTAAAATGGTCGACTTTCATCATTGGCTAATGCCACTCCATTATGGCTCTGCCATTGCAGAACATCAAGCAGTTAGAACATCAGCGGGGGTCTTTGATGTTTCTCACATGACCATCATCGATTGTATTGGTGCAGCTGCCAGAACCTTTCTGCGCTATATTTTGACTAAAGATATTGATGATATTCAGCATTTAGGGGGCGCATGTTACAGCTTAATGTGTAATGATCAAGGTGGCGTTATTGATGATGTGTTAGTTTATTATCGCCATGCAGACAATTATCGTCTGATTTTTAATTCCTCAACCAAAGCGCGTATTCTCGACTGGTTGCATAGCAAAGCTCAAAATTTTCAAGTTGGCCTGCAAATTCGCCATGAACTATGTATCTTAGCTATCCAAGGGCCCGCTGCTTTCAATGCATTATGTCAAGTGATAGATGGCTATCAAATGGATGCCCTCTCCACTTTAAATCGTTTTAATGCGATTGAATCAAACGGTATTTTTTTTGGACGCACAGGTTATACTGGTGAAGATGGGTTTGAATGTATTTTATCAACAGATAAAGCCATTTCATTATGGGAAAAACTAATGGCCACAGGTGTTGCACCTTGTGGGCTTGCTTCCCGCGATAGTTTAAGACTAGAAGCAGGCTTAATGCTCAATGGACAGGACATGAACGAGCAGATCTCGCCTTTAGAAGTTGGCCTTCATTGGGCTATTTCTTGGAAAGATGAAGGACGCTCATTCATCGGCAAGGCTGCTCTTTTACGCCAACGTTCGGAAGGTATTAGCCATACACTAATTGGCATTAAACTCCATCAAAGAGCTATTCTTCGTCATGGTCAAGCGATTCTGCTCGACAATGGCCATGTTGTTGGTGAAATTACTAGCGGCATTTTTTCGCCAACCCTTGAACAATCAATTGGCTTTGCCAGAATTCAAGCAAGTGCTAAAGATCAACACTTATTTGTCAACATACGCGATAAAGTATTCCCCTTGGAAATACATAGCACTCGGTTTTATAAACCCCAACAATAAACCTAGACCATAGAGAACCAATATGACAACACCTCATCACTTAAAATATACCAATACACACGAATGGTTAAACCCTACAGAACTGGCTATGCCAATGGGTATTACCTATCACGCTCAAGGTTTACTAGGTGATATCGTTTTTATAGAGCTGCCTGAAGTTGGGCAACAAGTCCACGCAGGTCAAGCGATTGGTGTATTAGAGTCGGTTAAAGCAGCCTCCGACTATTATGCCCCTATCTCAGGTGAAATTGTCGCCATCAATGAGGCCTTAAAAGATCAACCAGAGCTTATCAATCAAGCACCCTATACTCAGGCATGGATCTGTCAAATTGCACCCAGCAATCCTCATGATGCCAAGAACCTGTTAGATGCGAGTGCCTATCAACTTGAAATTCATGAGGGCGCTTAATCATGTCCTTTATTCCGCATACACCTGATGATACTGCAAGGATGCTTGGAAAAATTGGAATCAAGACTATAGAAGCTATCTTTGATGAAATCCCAAAAGAAATACCTAAAGCGAAATTAGATACCATCCCAGATGCCTTAAATGAAATGGCCTTACTTAGGCATGCCAAAAAAATAGCCAACGAACTCCCAGTGCTAAGCTGTTTTCTTGGCGCCGGGGCTTATGATCATCATATACCTGCTGCCATATGGGATATTTGTACAAGAGGTGAGTTTTTAACGGCCTATACCCCCTATCAAGCAGAAGTGAGCCAAGGAAGTCTTCAAATCCTTTATGAATTTCAAACCATGATTGCTGAGCTATTTGCCTTAGATGTTGCCAATGCCTCGCTATACGATGGTGCCACCGCTGTTGTTGAAGCTATTCTGATGGCCAAGCGCTTAGATAAAAAAGGCAACCGTGATACGGTGCTAGTCCCTAAGGGGCTGCATCCACATTACCGACAGGTTCTCACCAGCCTGCTAAAACATCAGCAGATTAAAATAGAAGAACTGCCTTTTGACAATGATCTTGGTCAGACTTGTATCAAGACACTTCAACACCAATCCTTTAACCATGCTTTTGCCATGGTCATCAGCCAATGTAATTTTTTTGGCGTAATAGAGGCTTTTGACGAACTGAATACTTGGGCCAAAGCTCAGGGATTGTTTAGTATAGCTCAAGTTCACCCGATGGCATTGGGCATCCTAAAAGCACCCGGACAATGGGCTGGCAATGGTGCAGATATTGCCGTTGGCGAAGGACAAGCTCTGGGCATCCCACTGGCATCGGGGGGGCCATATCTCGGATTGATGGCCTGTAAAAAAGAATATGTACGCCAATTGCCTGGGCGTATTGTCGGACGCACCATAGATACTCAAGGCAGAACTGGTTTTGCCCTCACACTCCAGGCTAGAGAACAGCATATTCGTCGTGCTAAAGCGACATCAAATATTTGTACCAACCAAGGCTTAAACGTGGTTGCAGCGACGATTTTTATGAGCATGCTCGGACCAACTGGTTTAGCGAAGGTCGGCGAAGCCTGTGTCAATAACACGCATACACTGATTGAAGAACTCTGCCACATCGCGGGCGTATCACGTCACTTCAACGGTTATTATTTCCATGAATCAGTTGTTGACCTCCCCATTGCACCCGATCTTTTTTGTGATGCCATGCTGAAAAAAGGCATCTTAGCAGGACTTAGTCTTGCCCCTTATTTTCCTGAATTCAAAAATAGTTTACTGCTGTGTGCAACTGAAAAGCAAAGCATGGATGATATTAAACATTATATCCAAACAGCCAAAGACATTTTTTTTGAACACTCACATCACCATAATTCCTGTACCCTAGGAGTATAAAATGACTTTGATTTTTGAACGCTCTGCAAGTAATCGCCTGGCCCATACACAAATTCCGGAGGTCAGCGAACAACCTCACTTACCTCAACATTTACTGCGTGAAAAAAAGGCCCGTTTGCCTGAATGCTCAGAACTTCAAGTCATTCGGCACTATACTCAACTTTCCCAAAAAAATTTCTCTATTGATACCAATTTTTACCCCCTTGGCTCTTGTACCATGAAATACAACCCAAGAGGGGTCCAAAAAGCATCAATGCAGGATGCGTTTGTCAATCGTCACCCACTAACGCCCATTCACTGCAGCCAAGCTTTATTGGCACTTCTCTATAAGCTTCAAAACTACATCTGTGATATCACAGGAATGCAACACGTGGCATTAACCCCCATGGCAGGCTCTCAAGGTGAGTTTGCAGGGGTTGCCATGATTAAAGCCTACCATGAAGCAAATCAAGATTTTAATCGCACTCAAATTATCATTCCTGATGCCGCTCATGGGACCAATCCAGCATCTGCTGCCATGTGTGGTATGGAGATTATTGAAATCCCAACAGGCGCGGACGGGGATATTGATCTTGAGGTGCTTAAAACCAAATTAAGTGATAAAACAGCAGGAATTATGCTAACCAATCCTTCTACCCTTGGTTTATTCGCTAAAAACATCGGCTCGATTGCAAGTCTTGTTCATCAAGCAGGTGGGCTCTTATATTATGATGGCGCCAACCTCAATGCCATTGTCGGTCAAGTTCGCCCAGGCGACATGGGCTTTGATGTGATGCATTTGAATTTACACAAAACTTTTGCGACCCCTCATGGCGGTGGCGGCCATGGAGCAGGACCTGTTGCCGTGAATGAAAAACTCGCTGCATATCTACCTCATGGATTTGTGGCCAAAAATGCAAATGGTTACTTTTGGACAGATAGTGACAGCCACCCCAACAGCATTGGTCGTTTATCTTGTTTCATGGGCAATATCAACATGCTCTTACGTGCTTATTTTTATATTCGCAATCTTGGCAAGACAGGTATTCGACGCGTGGGTGAATATGCCTCGCTAAACGCCAATTACCTCTTACACGAATTAATGCGCCTGGGCTATCAAGCGGCATACCCAAAACGTCGCGCCAGTCATGAGTTCATCATTAGTTTGCAACAAGAAAAACAAG
>RGPR01000038.1 GCA_010030245.1 Gammaproteobacteria bacterium | reverse complement strand
TTTGCTATCAAATATAAATTGATTGTTCGGGCAAATCAGATAGCGATGCAGGAGTTAAAAAACATGGCCTGTTAATGAGCCCGTGCGTAAGGTAAGTTACAAAGCCCAGTCAAGCATGCTAGAGTAAATGATACATTTGGTTAACCACTTATCCAAATGTATCATTCAAAGTAAAAATAATAAAAAAGGAGTACTATTCCAATGAAACTCAAACAATTAAGTCTTCCCCTCCTAGCCTTAAGCAGCAGCTTTGCTTTTGCAGGGACAATGGGGCCTGTTGCAGAATTTAACCCATCACTCTATTTCAAAGTCGGAAGTGGTGGCAGCTATTCAATGAATACCGGTATTGATGCGAACCCTACCACATGGGATCCTGCAATCGAAGGCTATGATGCCAACGTTGGTAAGACTGCACTTTATTCTGCAGCAATTGGCTATAATTTTACACCTCTTGTCAGTTTTGATTTTGAATATATATATCGTCCCTCATATCATTATTCCAAATTCCAAACTGCTGCAGCAAGTGCTGATACCCTCGATTATAGTAGCGATAGTAAAACACGTTACTTTAATTTACAAAGCAACTCGGTTATGGGAAATCTTTACTTACATGGCAAAGGCTTCAGCGATCATCTTGTTTGGAATACTGGCTATGGCTTTAGCTTAGAGCCCTTTATTGGTGCGGGTCTTGGTGTGGCATTTAATACCGTTTCGGATTTCCATACTATTCGCTCTACAGGTGTTTCGCAATCATTTCTACCAGATAACTTAAGAAGCTCCATTGCATGGCAATTGTCAGCAGGTCTTAATTTCTATAATGATGGCAACTTTAATCTTGGCGCAGGTTATCGCTACTACAATGGCGAAACCTTTACATCAGAAAGTACCTTTATTGACTTTCAGGATACAACACTGTATCCATGGAGTGGTACGATTTCTGCAAATGAATTCTTCATTACCATTAGCTACAAAATTGATGCCTAGGGCTTTATATCAAGAGATGGTTTTTCCAAAACCAGCTCTTTTTTTTCCCACATGACATCATTGTTTCACGTGAAACATCTATAGCTTAAATCAATTGCACCTGTTCTTTAACGCTAAATTTATTTTGTTTATCCATCATGAAACTAGGCCACAATGTTTGCAATACTGAAAAACATTGATATTGTATGCTAGGATAGGCCTCTAGTTCGCACGCCATGGTTTTTATCATCTTGAGAATATCCATTTTAACATAGTGTTGGCCTTGCCCCTGTTGGGCTTGAGCGAACATAGCATCAAATGACTCTTGAAAGAGCGCTTGGATTGGCCAATTGCCATCAAAAACACGATGATCAGCGCTGATAGATACGGGCAGCATATCTTTAATAATGAAACTCGAGCTTTTAGTATCCCAAGCCTGTTTTCTCTCTGCCCGTAGTAAGGTTAATTTCACTGCTTCATTTTTCATTAAGGGTGATGCACAGTTATGTATACCGGTCATCCCAATATTACTAAGGCTGACACAATGCGCCGATGCAAGGGGATAAGGATAAACTGGATCGCGCAAACGCTTTAAAAAATCTTGATATGCATAAACCAAGTCAGGATAGTCGTGTTCCATACGACGACACTCTTGGTAACAAAAACTCATGACATCCATGACCTCGCGAATGTATTGACTCAGGCTGGAGATATCAATTAAATGTGCGTCCTTTAAAACAATGGTCGCCAAATGTCCTTCACAATTTGGTAATTTCACAACAATACCAATCATACTTGAACCTTGATACTGATACATTTGATTAAAATTTAAATAATTGCGAAATTCGGCTTGATTGGCACTCACTAGACTTGCAGTTTGGATCATCAAACTCGTTAAGGTTTCAGCTGGGAATTTTTTTGAAAATAAATCCAAGTTCGTGATATCAACAGCAAATTGCCCTGACATACATGCTTCAGTTGGCGATGACCACATCACCATTTGGGCCTGTCTTAAAGGGGACATTGGAATAGGCTTGATATGTTTATAGCTATTTTCCACGGTATTTAAAAAACGATTAAAAAAAACAATTGCTTTTCCCCAATGCTTACTTGGCTTGATATTGAGACTATTTAAGCTTTCAAGGTAACGATGATTAAATTGGTTAACCAAGTGATGAACTGCATCAATTCCTATCATTTTTTCAGCCATCACTAAAAAATGAAACTGAAATAAATTAAGGAGCAAAGGCTCAAATTGCTGACATCTTTGAGTGAGTAATTCCGGATTAATGCCTTGGGACTGACTATAGATCAACGCCTCACTCACATGTCGTTTTTCATCATCAATCACCACCTGTAAAAGGCTTGGCGCAACTTGACACTCGACTAAAGTCGAAAACAGCAACTCAGTCCAAGCTTCACCAATCAAGTTTAATAAAAAAAGAGCCACTTCAGGATTTTCTTCGGTAAATAAAAATTTTCGAGCCATTTCCATTTCTACATTTGGCTCAGGAAAGTAAGCATAAGGCAAACATAAGTGATTTAATACTTTGACAAAAAGCATACAATGAAAAACTTCATCGACCAATTGCGAACGCATTTGTTCTCGAAATGCATGTGTTTTCATACTGGGGCCAAAGCGCAAGGGAATTTGCAAAGCGATGACTTCCAATTGCAATAACAACGAGAACAAATGGATGTATAATATCTTATCTGTTTTAAGTTCAAGAGGCATGCCTTGGCCAAAGACCTCATCCATTCTTTTTTCTATCAATTGCTGTTCGGCAAATGTTAATTCATCATACGCAGATTGAATTGCATTTAATGCTGGAATACTTGGTTTTATTTGGTTCAATAAATCTGGCATCAATCACTCCCTTGATTGTTTCACGTGAAACATTTACTTTAAAACAAAGAAAAACTCATAAATAAATAAAGCGCTCATCCCAAGCAATGGTAATAACATAAATCCAATAAATAACAAGATTTGCAAGCGATTTTCAGCTGATGACTGATAAGTGTTGCGGAACCACTTGATTGCTCGTTTTATTTTTTTAATCATACGCGCTCATCAGTTATTCTAAGCTATAGAAGCATGTTAACATACATGATTATCTTTATTAAAGGTTTTAAAAATATGTCAAAAGCGCTATTTTGGTTTAGGCAAGATTTACGTCTAATCGATAATCCAGGCCTTGCTTCAGCCTGTCAATCACACGATGAAATCCTCCTCATTTACATACTCGACCCTAAAGTAAAAAATACCGCCCAAGCGTGGTGGCTGCACTTCAGCCTTTGCAATCTTATTGCAGATTTAAACACGCATCATCAACAATTGATACTCTTAGAAGGTGAACCCGAGCACCTGATTCAAACACTTATTGAACATCATCAAATTGATGCCGTATATTGGAATCGTCTTTATGAACCTCAATGGATTGAGCGCGATCAAGGCATCAAAACCAGTCTCAAAAGTCAGGGTATCAAGGTCCAATCTTACAATGCCAGTTTGCTGCATGAACCTTGGACCATCAAAAATAAACAAGGCGATTATTTTAAAGTTTTCACCCCCTATTGGAAGCATTGTCTTAATCAGCTCCAACCCAGCACCCCAAGCATGATCAGCAATTGGCCAAAGCTAATTTACTCGACAAGCAATACACTTGAGGATTGGGCGTTACTCCCGAGCAAACCCAACTGGGCAATTGACTTTGGCAATTATTGGACCCCAGGAGAAACTGGCGCACATGCCAAACTGAAAGATTTTATTGAGCATAAGATCGCAAACTATAAAGAAAAACGAAATTTTCCAAGCATTGAAGCATGCTCTGGATTATCCCCTCATCTTCATTTTGGTGAAATTGGCCCCTGGCAAATTTATCGCTGCACCCTTGCGTATCAAATGCAGCATCCCGAAACACTTGAGCATAGCCAACATTTTTTATCAGAACTTGGATGGCGTGAGTTTTCTTATTATTTACTATACCATTTCCCTAGCCTGCCGTTCCAAAACTTCAAATCTGTTTTTGACGCTTTTCCATGGCATGAAAATACGCCCGCCTTGAAAAAATGGCAATTAGGTCAAACAGGCTATCCCATTGTCGATGCCGGGATGCGAGAACTATGGCTCAGCGGGAGCATGCATAATCGGGTGCGCATGATTGTCGCTTCATTTTTGATTAAAAATTTGTTTATCGATTGGCGCGAAGGTGCCCAATGGTTTGACCACACGTTGCTAGATGCAGACATGGCAAGTAACTATGCCAGTTGGCAGTGGGTTGCTGGTTCTGGCGCCGATGCAGCACCGTATTTTCGTATTTTCAATCCAATTTTACAAGGAGAGAAATTTGACCCTGATGGCAGCTATGTTAAAAAATGGGTGCCAGAATTGAAGGAAGTAAGCACCAAATGGATCCATCAGCCTTGGGAAGCGCCTCTCGGCGCGCTAAGCATTCGTCTGGGTGTTGATTACCCTTTCCCCATGGTAAAGCATCAAGAAACGCGCAATCAAGCACTTGAATATTACAAAACAATCAAACATCTTTGATCTTATCCAGCCGACCAGATTGAAGGTAAAACCATCGACTATCTGCAAAGATAGGATGTGTGGCTTTACTTTCATCTAGAACAGTCATAATCACTTGACCAGGCTGTTTGCTAAGTTCACTATAAATGACCTCTAAATGCTTGTCATCAAGTTCTGCAAGCAAATCGTCACATAACAATAAACAAGGTTTTGCCAAGAGCTTTGCCTGTATCAATTTTAAGAGAATTAAAATCACTTTTTGTTGGCCACGGGAGCATTCTTGCTTGGCTTTACCATGCTTGGTTAGAAACAATAAATCTGCATGCTGTGGACCAAGCTGGGTTGTTTGATATTTTCTATCGAATGTTTCACGTGAAACCAACACCTCACTTAAATCAAGCCCTTGGTTTGCTTTGGTCCAACCATCATCATAAGCCAAATGACAATCAAAGGATAAATTGAGCGCAGCCAATGTGCTTTGTAACTCTTGATTCAAAATCCCAACATAAGCAGCGCGCGCCGCGGTCATTTTTGTTGCAAGCTCTAAGAAAGGTTTATTCCACGCTCTTAAAGCATCATGCGTTCCTTGTTGTTTTAATACCATATTTCGCTGTAGCAAAACACGCTTGAAATCTTGATAAATCTTCACATAGTCAGCCTGATGATAGAAAAGACCCCAATCAATTAAACGACGACGGAGTTGGGAGGCAGTATCAATAATTTGAAATAGATCTTGATGGAACAACTGACAAGGGACCAATTTACTCAAATCACTAACGCGTTGACAACGTGTCTGATTTAATAAAACCTTGGTTTGACCTCGCTGGTTTTTATGTAAATATAGGCTATCATCATTGATTGTTTTCGCATGTAAGTGCAGCTCATCTTTAGAAAACTGAATCAATGGATTCGCGGTACGCGTGCGAAATGATTGACCACGGGAAAGCAAATATAAGGCTTCAATAAGGCTTGTTTTGCCGCTACCATTTTCACCAACGATAACATTACAACGCTGATGGAGTTCAATATTAATGTCTGTGATATTCCGAAAAGATTGAATCCAAAGACGAGATAAGATCATAATTTCATCGGCATAATGACATATTGAAATTGTTTATCCTGAACTGACTGTAACATGATACTACTGTCAGGATTACTAAAAGATAAACATACTGGGCCATCGGGCAAATGTACGAGCCCATCCAATAAATAAGTGGCATTAACGGCTATTTTCATATCATCTCCACTGACATCAGCATTGACTTGCTCAAGGGCTTCCTCTTGCTCTTGGTTATAGGCTAACAAATGCAATTCACCTTGCTGCCAAGATAATACGACTGCCTTAAAGCGCTCATTGGCTAAAATCATGGTGCGAACCAAGGCTTTTCTTAATTGCTCTTTATCCACATAAACCATTTTATCTTGATTTTTCGGGATCACACGCTGATATGCTGGAAACCTCGCATCAATCAATTTACTATCCCAATGATATTGCGCTGTTGTTAAGACAAAATGATCGGCATATAAGGTCATGCGCACTTCTTCATCATCGACTTGCTGCAATAAACGCAATAGATCATGAACACTTTTACGAGGTAAAATTAAACGACGCTCGCTAAAACGCTCCTGAAGAGGCATATGATTAATGGCCATACGATGCCCATCCATCCCAACCATGACCAAATATTCTTGCTCAACCGTAATCAGCAAGCCATTAAGAAATGCACGTACATCTTGCAAGGTAATCGCAAAAACAGTTGATTGTAAGGCTTTAACCAAAGGCATTCTTGGCAGGTACCTTAATTCGCCAGATTCTTCTTCCATCTGACGCATGGGAAATTGTTCAATGGGTAATGTCACGAGCTTAAAAGAGCTACGGCCTTGTTTAATTCTTAAAGCATCATCTTGGAGCTGACAATCAAGCCAACTGTCATCATCAAGACAACGCACAATTTCTAAAAATTTCTTGGCAGCAACAGTTGTCCCTCCTGCTGCATTCGACTCACAAGGAACTTTAACTGTTGTTTGTATTTCCAAGTCGCTACAGGTCAATGTGAGTGTATGAGTATCCCAACGCATGCGAACGTTCGATAAAATAGGCTTTGATTGCTTTCTATCAACAACACCCGCAACCAATGTTAAAGGTGTCAGTAAATCCGTTTTGCTAAGCTTAAAACCAGACATGTGCTTCCCCTTAAGAAGACAAAATTCGCATTAAGTTTTTGTGATCTTCAGCAAAATCATTTTCTTCAACCACAAGCTCTTTGACCTTACGACAAGCATGAATAACTGTCGTATGATCACGCCCACCAAAATGATCACCTATTTCAGGCAAGCTATGATTGGTTAATTCTTTAGCCAAGGCCATCGCCATTTGTCTTGGCCTTGCAATTGAACGGCTACGACGTTTTGATAAAATATCTGCAACCTTCACTTTATAATATTCGGCAACTGTTTTTTGAATATTTTCAATGGTGACCAATTTGTCCTGTAACGCTAAGAGATCACGTAGTGCCTCACTGACAAAATCAATCGTAATTGATTTTCCGGTAAATTGCGCATTGGCAATTACACGTCGCAAAGCGCCCTCAAGTTCACGAACATTTGAACGAATCCGCTTGGCAATAAAAAAGGCCACTTCATAAGGCAAATCTACATGTGAATGCTCCGCCTTACTCATGAGAATCGCCACACGAGTTTCTAATTCAGGTGGCTCAACTGCAACCGTTAAGCCCCAACCAAAGCGAGATTTTAAACGCTCTTCAACACCTTCAATTTCTTTGGGATAACGATCACTTGTTAAAATAATTTGTTGTTGGCCTTCAAGCAAGGCATTAAACGTATGAAAAAACTCTTCTTGCGAGCGATCTTTGCCAGCAAAAAACTGAATATCATCAATTAATAACGCATTAAGCGAACGATAAAACCGCTTAAATTCATTAATACTGTTGGTTTGCAAGGCTTTAACCATATCAGCCACAAAGCGCTCTGAGTGTAAATAAAGAATTTTTGCATCAGGATTATTTCTTAAAATCGTATTGCCAATCGCATGCATCAAGTGGGTTTTACCTAAGCCTACGCCGCCATAGATAAACAAAGGATTATATGCTTCTCCTGGTTTTTCTGCGACTTGCAACGCTGCAGCCCTTGCCAGTTGGTTAGAATTACCTTCAACAAAGCTATCGAATAAAAACTTCTTATTTAAATTGGTTTTATTATGATCTGTTTTCTTAATCGCAGGTGCCGATATTTCAGCTGCCGATGATCGGCGCATCACCGACGCTTCAGATTTTTGATCCAGTTCTTTGGTTAACGCATTCGCAATCGGTTTTGAACCCACTTCAAGTAAAACTTGTAAATTGGCATTAGGCATATATTGTTGCACGAGTTCTTGAATACGTGCGAGAAAATTTTTCTTGACCCAATCAATCACAAAACGATTTGGTGCCAATAAAATCAATTGTTGATTTTGCACTGTAGCCTGCAAAGGGCGCAACCAGGTATTAAACTGCTGAGAAGGATACTCTTCCTGCATTATATTTAAGCACTTGGACCAAAGGCTTTCCAAAGTCGATGCATCAGACACCAAACCACCCCTAAATAATAATAATCATTTTTATACTAGAACCAATCATTATACAGTAAGTAAATCTAGTTGTTTAGGCTATTTTTGAACAATCTTAAGTTTTTTTTTGGTTCCCTTTTCTGCAATGCATAAATCCACGAATAAACTTGCCAAAAGTTGCCATTCTATGAAACAATCATGCTTAATAATTCTTAAAATATGACCACAGTTATGGTAATTGATCGCGCAGGATATCGACTAAATGTGGGTATCGTTTTAGTCAATGACTCTGGAAGAGTATTTTGGGGGAAACGCCAGGGACACGAAGCATGGCAATTTCCTCAAGGTGGCTTTTTACCAGGGGAGTCCGCTGTCAATGCAATGTATCGTGAGCTCCTCGAAGAAGTTGGTCTAAGCCAGGAAGATGTTAAAATTCTAGGCGTCACTAAACGCTGGTTAAAATACCGCCTGCCACCGCAATATATACGCCATGGCAAGGAACCGTTGGTTGTAGGGCAAAAACAAAAATGGTTTTTATTAAAACTTGTGTCCAGCGAACAAAAAATTCGCCTAGACTTGAGTGATACCCCAGAATTTGATAGTTGGCGCTGGATAGATTACGACGAACCAGCAAAACAAGTGATCTTTTTCAAACAACAGGTTTACCAGCAAGCAATGAAAGAGCTTGAACAATACCTCAAACGAAAAAGAGTTGGATTAGGTCTATTTAAAAAACGAATCAACACCATACGCTAAATGCTAAAGACGCTCAAACGAATTATTCAAGATGTAAGCCAAGCTGCAAGCCTTGAACAGGCTCTGCAAATATTAGTGCATCGCGTTCGTGAGGCCATCAATTGTGACATGGTCAGTGTTTATCTTTTAGACAATAAAACCGATGAATATGCCCTGATTGCAGCCGATGGGCAATCCCTTGACAAGAACTATCCCATTCGTTTTCCAATGAATGAAGGCATTATTGGCCAAATTGGACGGCGGGAAGAACCGATCAATATCGAAAATGCCCATCTTAATCAGCATTTTTTACAACACCCGCTCATCCTAGAAGAACAATTGCAAGGTTATTTGGGTGTTCCCATTTTGCAACATCGTAAACTTTATGGGGTGCTGCTAGTTCAACAACAAGATGCCACATGTTTTGATGATGAAGAAGAAGCTTTTCTAATCACCTTGTCCGCGCAACTCGGCGGACGAATGGCCCATGCCGAAGCCACAGGCGAACTGCATGAATTATTGCACCCCATCTCGGCAAGACAAGAGCTAGACTATTCGATGCCTGACATGAGCTTATCTGGGATAGGTTGTGTCTTGGGAGTTGCCATTGGTCGCGCTGTGGTAATATACCCCCAGGCTGATATAGATGCTGTGCCTCGACAAACCACTATCCATCCCGAACAGGAAATCGAAACCTTTAAAGATGCACTAACATCAACCAAAGACTATATTCAACGCTTGGGTCGACGACTTGCCATTAGTGTTGGTGAACAAGAACAAGCCCTTTTTGATGTGTATGTCAGTATTCTTGATCAAGATCATCTAGGTGCTGAAGTCATTCAAGAAATCAAACAAGATGAACTCACAGCAGAATCTGCCCTTTCAACTGTCATCAAACGGTATATCTCTAACTTTGAAGACATGACAGATCCCTATCTGAAAGAGCGAGCCAGTGATATTCGCGATATCGGGCAGCGCCTATTAGCTGAGCTTCAATCAGTGCACAAAGAAGAATACAATTATAGTCCACGCACGATTTTAGTTGGTGAAGAGATTACTGCGGCAGATCTCGCCGAAGTACCTGAAGGTTATTTAGCAGGTATTGTCTCGGCCAAGGGCTCGAATAACTCACATGTGGCCATTCTTGCTCGTGCCATGAATATTCCAACCGTGATGGGTGTGATGGGGCTCCGCCTAGAGGATATTTCAAAACGCGCCATAATTGTTGATGGCTATAATGGAAATGTATTTGTCTCACCTCCCAAAAGCTTGGTTTCCGAATACAAACAATTATGGCAAGAAGAAAACGAATTAAATGAAAGTCTGTTTTCTCTACGTGATAAACTTGCTGAAACCGTTGATAACTATCGTATCAAACTCCAGGTCAATACAGGCCTTGCCATGGACGCGGGTCTTTCAATGAGTGTTGGCGCTGAAGGGGTTGGGCTTTATCGCTCAGAAGTACCTTTTATGAGTCGAGATCGCTTCCCTTCTGAAGATGAGCAATTTATTATTTATCGCCAAATTTTAAAAGCCTTTTCACCCCATTCTGTCACGATGCGCACCTTAGATATCGGTGGTGATAAAATTTTACCTTACTTTCCCATTAAGGAAGATAACCCTTATCTCGGTTGGCGAGGTATTCGCGTCACCTTAGATCATCCTGATGTCTTTCTCCTCCAAGTGCGTGCCATGATGCGCGCCAGTGAAGATTCCGATAATCTTAAAATCATGTTACCCATGGTCACAACCTTAAGTGAAGTTGATGAAGCCATTTACCTTATTCATCAGGCTTACCAAGAACTTCTAGAAGAGGGCGCTGAAATTCCTAAGCCTGAAATTGGCGTCATGATTGAAGTTCCAGCAGCTGCTTTCCAAGCACATGAATTTGCGAAAAGGGTCGATTTTCTCTCTGTAGGTAGCAACGATTTAACCCAATATTTTTTGGCTGTTGATCGCAATAATGCCCGTGTAGCCAATCTTTATGATAGTCTTCATCCTGCCATACTAAGGATGCTCATAAAAATAGTCGAAAGTGGACATGCTGCAGGGGTTAAGGTTAGTATTTGTGGTGAAATGGCAGGCGACCCACTCGCAGCACCTCTATTGCTAGCCATGGGCTTTGACGCACTGAGCATGAACTCAGCAAGTCTATTACGGATCAAATGGGTGATTCGCAGTTTCAGTCTTAATCAAAGCCGACAAATTTTGGCAGATGTTTTAACGATGGAAAACCCCAGTGAAATTCGTTTATACTTACAAGAAATTCTCCAAAATCAAGGCCTAGGTGGCCTGATACGTGCAGGAAAAAATTAAATCATGCTCCATTTTCCACAATTTAACCCAGTGGCACTAAGCCTGGGCCCTATTCAGATTCATTGGTATGGGATCATGTATTTGATTGGTTTTGCCTGTGCCTGGGGCATAGCTTCTTGGCGTGTCAAACATCTAAAACTTGACTGGAATCAAGAGCAAATTACCGATCTCATTTTCTATGCCGCACTTGGCATCATCATTGGTGGTCGACTAGGCTATATCTTTTTTTATGACAATTTCGATTTTATCCACAACCCACTTAAAATCATCCGCATTTGGGAAGGTGGTATGTCTTTTCATGGCGGACTAATAGGCAGCATTTTAGGTTTAGCCCTTTTTGCAAAACATTATCATAAATCCTTTCTGGATGTGGCTGATTTTACAGCCCCCTTGGTGCCCTTAGGTCTTGCTTTTGGACGCTTTGGTAATTTTATAAATGGTGAGCTATGGGGACGCACCACCAACATGCCCTGGGGGATGGCTTTCCCAGATGCAGGCCCCTTACCTCGTCACCCCTCACAGCTTTATGAAATGGGACTTGAGGGCATCGCCTTATTTATCATTCTCTTCATTTATAGTCTTAAACCAAGGCCACAAGCTCGTCCCATGGCTTTATTTCTCATCTGTTATAGCCTTTTTCGCTTCAGCCTAGAATTTTTCCGTGAACCAGATTATCAATTGGGTTTATATTTTAATCTCTTCAGTATGGGACAATTGCTCAGTCTACCCATGTTTTTTATTGGTCTATATCTTTGGAGCCAACATGCAAAATTATCACAATCTGCTTAAACACATTCTGGCACATGGCAGCCAAAAAAATGACCGCACCGGAACTGGAACATTGTCTGTTTTCGGTTATCAAATGCGTTTTGATCTTGCACAAGGTTTTCCACTAGTCACCACCAAAAAACTCCATTTAAAAAGTATCATTCATGAATTGCTCTGGTTTTTAAAAGGCGATACCAATGTTGGCTATTTAAATCAACAAGGTGTTAGCATTTGGGATGAATGGGCTGATCAAGATGGCAATCTTGGTCCTATTTATGGCAAACAATGGCGCAGTTGGGCTACGCCCAGTGGCGACACCATTGACCAAATTGACAACTTAATTAAAACCATTAAAAACGATCCAGACTCAAGACGTTTGATTGTGAACGCCTGGAATGTAGGCGAACTACAAGACATGGCACTCACCCCTTGTCATGCCCTGTTCCAATTTTATGTCGCCAATAACAAACTGTCTTGTCAGCTGTATCAACGCTCAGCAGATGTATTTTTAGGCGTTCCCTTTAATATTGCCTCCTATGCGCTACTGACCCATATGATCGCAGCCGTTTGTGGGCTAGAAGTGGGGGAATTCATTTGGACAGGTGGTGATTGTCATTTGTACCTGAATCACTTAGAGCAGACAAAACTTCAATTGGAAAGAACTCCTTTTAGCTTACCTACACTTAAAATTCACCACCAACATCAAGAAATTGATGACTTTAAGTTTGAAGATTTTGAAATCCTTAATTATCAATGTCATCCAGCAATTAAAGCACCGATTGCCGTCTAAGGCTTGGCGTCATCTCAAATAATTGCTGCAATCCTAAATCATCTAAAGCAATTCTCATGGAAGCTACTGAACCAGAACCATTAATGAAATTTCAGTTTTAGTAAACATGGCCAACGCATCAAATAACGATGTTGTGCTTTGAAGTGCCCAACGGCAGCAAAGAAGCACAGCTTGTTGCTTGGGGTTGTTAGGGGGTTCATTGAGCGTTATGGCGTTCCACGTAAAAAGAGACGTAGAAATGAGCGTATTATTAGTTCATAATTGGTTGTAAAATTTCTTGATATATTGCATCAATAATGATTAAAAAATTTATATTTAATGCTTTTTTTAAACATCCTCTGGTTTTGCTCATGAAAATCGAGAAAATCACTAAAGGAACGTGGAATAAACAGACTATTTGCGGGGGATGTCGTCAGGGGCGCTTTTGTTAGTAACAAAAGCTATCACGGCTGGGATGGAAAACAAGATATACAAAGCTAAGTAATGGTAACGATGTTTGGGTTGTTTGCTGAGATTGAACGGGATCTAATTTCAGAACGAACATGTGAAGGGTTAGCGGCTGCAAGTGCAAAAGGTCGAGTTTTCCTTGTTTCTCGTGGTACTTTTATGTCGTTTATATGTTAGTAGGGACAGGAAACAATGTTCTAATGACGGTATTCTTATAACAAAGGAGTGATCCATATGAAAAAAATTATATTAGGGGGGCTTTTGATGGGCTTGGCCGTAAGCAATGCTTTTTCTGGTGGCATGGTGAGCGCTGGTTCGGCAATCGCGGCCGATAAGTCGATTGTGCCGCAATCAGCCTTTTTTGGAGGGCTAGGAGGAGGCTGGAGCTCGGGCAGTTTTGGTAATCAGGATGTTTATGGCAAAGGAACATCCTATAGTCCGCCGTACCCAGCTCATAGCGCCCAAGTTGGATCGGCCGCCGGATCAACCGGCCTTGAGCTCGACTCTAAATCAGCCCTGGCGCCCGTGATACAAGCCGGATATTTCCAGCATTTTTCCGATAGCCAGTGGATGCGGGGCGGTAAACTTTCATACAGTTACTTGGGTATAGGATCTGCCAACAGTGATCTGCAAATCCCGCAAGCGGGTGGATTTACCGAAGGTGGAGTGTATACGCCATTCACTGGGAATTACCTTGTCCAATCATACCGGCAAACCATTAATCAGCAAATATCTTTGATTCCATACGTCGGCCGATCGTTTGAAAAAAGCTATTTGTATTTAGGAGTCGGTCCGACCGCGGTCCAAACAAAGACCTTAATTGAGGACATTACCGGATTCGAGGACGTCGAAGTTATCCCCACCACCCCAACTGGAATTGGCCTAGGCGAAAAATATTCCACAACCCAATGGTTGTATGGCGGCGTTGCTATGTTAGGTGCCACCTACTTTATAGATCCCACATGGTTCGTGGATCTTAGCTACACCTACTCGATGACAGGGACAAAAACAAGTAGCTGGGGCGGGCCGTGGACGGATACTGACATTAGCCGCAGTTACGTAACGCGCACCGGAACGAACACCGGAACCAGTTCCGGAAGCGTGAGCACCCAAGCATTAGTCATATCGATTAACAAGGCTTTTTGATCTCAGGGGGATCGGATCATGCGTTCATCTTTTCATATTTTTTTACTAGCTTTTGCCGCGATATTGACAGGATCAGTCAACGCGGCTGATCGTGCTCCCTCCCTTGTGCCGCAATCAGCTTTGTTCGGTGGCTTGGGCGTTAGTGGGGCTTCGGTTAATTTTGCAGATCAGCATGTTTACGCCGGTGGGACCACGTGGCAACCGGGCCCAATCATTGGATGGGGTGCTGGATCGACTAACTTTATGTTGAATTCTAGTTCAGCCCCATTGCCTTTTATACAAGCCGGGTATTTCAAGCATTTTTTTGATCGCTCGTGGCTGTGGGGCGGTAAGATTTCTTACGGTTACGTTAACATAAGTGCGGATCGCAATTTATTAATTCCACAAAGAGGGGGAGTTACATCGACAACAGGGGGCGTTACTAGTACTGAGCCATTTGCTGGAAATTATACTGTACAGACCTATCGGCAAACGATTAATCATCAGATCTCTTTGATTCCACTTATCGGCCGATCGTTTGAAAAAAGCTATTTGTATTTGGGCGGCGGTCCTAGCTTTTCCCAGACCAAAATGTCAATTGTAAACATGGCAAGTCCTATCGCCTTCGTGGGTGGCATACCAATTAGCCCTACCGGGGGGGGAAATGGTTCTAACTATTCAACAAATCAATGGTTGTTTGGCGGCGTTGCCATGGTCGGCGCAACTTACTTTATCAATCCTACCTGGTTTGTGGATCTTAGTTACAGTTACTCGATGACAGGAACAAAAACGCGCGGCTGGGGCGGACCATGGAGCGATACGTTGCCAGATGGCTCGACGCGGATTGGCAATAACGCTGGAAATAGTTCTGGAAGTGTGAACACCCAGGCATTTTCTGTATCAATTAATGCAGCTTTTTGATTCCTCACGGAAAAGTACTCTTAGAGGACATAAAATCATAGCATTAAAAAAACTGACAAAGAATTATTTCTAATAATTGAAGGACAAGATATTGATCGTAATAAATTGAGAATAATTATTACATTTACAGCTGATTTAATGCCAATCATTACGGCCATTAAAATTTAATAGGCGGCATAATGTAGTTTTATTAATCCTATCTACTCCTAAAGCTTTTTTCCATCCAGCTTTTCGAAGCAGCATCGAAATGGATACACATTAAAGTGATGCATCAAGCTATGAAATTGGACGTTACATTGCAGTCCAAAGTCCAAACAATTAGATCTGTGTATTTTTGTTACATCTTTTTGTTGGCGCACTGTCAAAAAGACGCTATTCATT
>RGPR01000037.1 GCA_010030245.1 Gammaproteobacteria bacterium | reverse complement strand
TCACCTACACTCACCAATTGCGATGGACGAAGGTCTTCGATTCGCTATTCGTGAAGGCGGTCGTACCGTTGGTGCAGGTGTCGTTGCAAAAATCATTGAATAATTCTTCGGGCAAGGTTATAATCTTGCCCATATCCCAGGCCAGTAGCTCAATTGGCAGAGTGGCGGTCTCCAAAACCGCAGGTTGGGGGTTCGATCCCCTCCTGGCCTGCCATATCACTAAAATAACAGAAAACAAATGCAGATAAAAAATATTTCTTTATGGGTGCTTATTAGTTTATTCAGTATAAGTTCCTTGATTGTGCAGTTTTATGTTAACCTTAGTACTCCAGTACATTATGCTGTATGGGGGCTTTGGTTGTTTTTGTCTATGCTATGCTTTTTGCTAACAACAGAAGGTGTGTCTTTTCGAGCATTTACAAAGGAATCCATTAACGAAGTAAAAAAAGTTGTTTGGCCTAATAAACAGGAAACAATACAGACAACAATGATAGTAATAATTATGGTAGCAGTGACTGGTATTATTTTATGGATGTTAGATAATCTAATGATATGGGTTATTGCAAAATTGGCACATTTAGCGTGAGATAAATTGTGGAAGAGCAAAAGTTAATGCAATGGTATGTGGTACATGCATACTCTGGATATGAAAATTTTGTGATGCGAGAAATTGCAAACCGTGCAGGCCTCCAAAATTTATCCCATAAAATTGGTGAAATTGTTGTACCAGCTGAAGAAGTTGTAGAAATACGTGCCGGACAAAAGCGAAAAAGCACACGTAAATTTTTTCCTGGATATGTTTTAGTACAAATGATGATGGATGATGAAACTTGGCATATGATTCGCTCTATCCCGCGTGTTTTTGGTTTTATTGGTGGAACAAGCCAATCACCTACACCAATTAGCGAAAAAGAAGCCAACTCAATTCTACGACGCTTAGAAGAAGGCTCCTCAAAACCTGTGCCAAAGACCTTATTCGAACCAGGTGAAATTGTAAGAGTAACTGAGGGACCATTTGTTGACTTTAATGGTGTGGTGGAAGAAGTTAACTACGAGAAAAGTAGGCTTCGGGTCTCAGTCATGATTTTTGGTCGTTCAACACCTGTTGAATTAGAGTTTAGTCAAGTTGAAAAAACATAATATTTTGAAGTTGTAACAGGGGAGTTTGTCCCTAGAGATGAACGTTTACCCACATTAGGAGAAACAAATGGCAAAAAAAATTACTGGATATATTAAACTCCAGATACCTGCAGGTAAGGCT
This sequence comes from Gammaproteobacteria bacterium, assembly GCA_010030245.1. Lineage (GTDB taxonomy): Bacteria > Pseudomonadota > Gammaproteobacteria > Legionellales > Legionellaceae > UBA2653. The sequence continues at coordinate 14,393 of RGPR01000037.1, read as the reverse complement.
AATCCAAGTCCACCAGTTGGTCCTGCATTAGGTCAACGTGGTGTCAACATCATGGGCTTCTGTAAAGAATTTAATGCCGCAACTCAACAGCTTGAGCAAGGTTTGCCTACTCCTGTTGTGATAACGGTCTATTCTGACAACTCATTTACTTTTGTATTGAAAACACCTCCTGCCTCTGTGTTATTAAAAAAAGCACTTGGACTAGCAAGTGGAAGTTCAACACCCAATACCAAAAAAGTAGGCAAAATTTCACGTCAGCAATTATTAGACATCGCCAAAACCAAGCAGCCTGATTTAACAGCTGCCTCTGAACAAGCTGCAATCAATACCATCGCAGGTACTGCTCGTAGCATGGGTATTGATGTTGAGTTGGAGGGTTAATCATGGCTAAGTTATCTAAGCAACAAAAAGCAATTCGTCAAGAAATTACAACAGGAACCTTATTTAATGCTGTAGATGCAATGGATTTTTTAAAGAAGTTTGCTTCTAAAAAGTTCAATGAAAGTGTTGATGTCAGCATTAATTTAGGTGTAGATCCACGTAAATCTGATCAAGTAGTACGCTCTTCAACACTATTACCAAAAGGAACCGGGAAGACTGTCCGTGTTGCTGTATTTGCACAAGGTGATCATGCTGAGAAAGCAAAAGCAGCTGGTGCTGATAGAGTTGGATTTGAAGATCTAGCTGAAGAAATGAAAGCAGGTAACATGCCATATGATGTCGTGATTGCAACTCCAGATGCAATGCGTATTGTTGGTCAATTAGGACAAATTCTTGGTCCACGTGGTTTAATGCCAAATCCCAAGGTGGGCACCGTAACAATGGCTGTTGATAAAGCAGTACAAGATGCTAAAGCTGGTCAAGTTCGATACCGTACTGATAAAAACGGAATTATCCACTGTGCTGTTGGTAAAGTAACTTTTGATGCTCAAGATGTTCTTGAAAATATTAATGCTTTAATTGCAGATCTTAAAAAATTGAAACCAGCATCAGCAAAAGGTATATACATTAAGAAGGTGACATTGTCATCAACTATGGGACCAGGATTAACACTTGATTTGTCATCATTATCTATGTAAAATAATCCACCATCAAAAAATTCACGGCATTAATTCGTTGATGCCGTCGAAGACCGTAGGTGCGAAAGCTTAATATCCTGCGCAGACGGTGTCGTGTATGTTGCACGCACCATTATCTCAAACTCTTATGAGTTTGATAACGAAGGAGGTCAGTAACGTGACATTGTCCCTAGCTGCTAAAAAACAAGTTGTTCAAGAAGTTAATCAAGTAGCAAAGAAGGCTGTGTCGGCAGTTGTTGCAGACTACCGTGGCTTAACAGTGAATCAAATGACTCAGTTAAGAGCAGCTGCTCGCAAAGCTGATGTGTATTTACGTGTTGTACCAAATACACTTGCACGCAGAGCATTCGAAGGCACAGAATTTGCCTGCTTAAGTGAGAAATTGGTTGGGCCCTTATTTATTGCTCTATCGATGCAAGCCCCAAGTGATGCTGCTCGTTTACTAAAAGATAATGCCAAGACTTTTGAAAAAATAGAAGTTAAGGCCCTTTCTGTAAGTGGTAAAGCGTTTGGTGCTGAACATCTTCAAGCAGTAGCAAGCCTCCCAACAAGAGATGAAGCATTGTCCAAGTTGCTATATGTCATGCGTGCACCAGTTGAGAAATTGGTTCGTACAATTGCTGAGCCTAAAGCAAAATTGGTTCGAACAATACTTGCTATTAAAGATGCCAAGTCCGCTTAGCATCATGTCGTGTAATTTTATTATTTAATTAGGAGTATCAAATGGCGATTGCTAAAGATGATATTTTAAATGCCATTGCAAACATGTCTGTAATGGAAGTTGTTGATTTAATCGAAGCTATGGAAGAGAAGTTTAATGTTTCTGCAGCTTCTTTTGCTATGCCTGTTGCTGTAGCTGGTGCTGCTCAAGCTGAAGTTGCTGAAGAAAAAACAGAATTCAACGTTGTTATGACCAGTTTTGGTGACAAGAAAGTTGAAGTGATCAAAGCAATCCGAACCATTACTGGCTTGGGTTTGAAAGAAGCTAAAGACTTAGTAGAAGCTGTTCCTTCTGCGGTTAAAGAAGGCGTTTCTAAAGCTGATGCTGACTCAGTTAAAAAGCAACTTGAAGAAGCTGGTGCTACTGTAGAGATTAAATAATTTTTAACTCTATATAAATATAACCCAGTTGTGTTTTACACATCTGGGTTGTGTGTTTTTTTAAAATCAAATATTTTTATTATTGATCATCTGATAGAGGATTGAATATGACCAAAGCAAATGCTCACCCTAACTTTTCTTTCGCTGAAAAAAAACGCATCCGCAAGAGCTTTGGCAAACAGACTGACCAAATTGATATACCAAATTTGCTTGAGATACAGCTAAATTCCTACCAAACATTTATTGGCAGTGGTCATTCTGATACCGATTATTCGAAAACTGGACTGCACAACGCTTTTCAGTCGATTTTTCCCATCGCAAGTTTCTCTGGCAATGCAAAACTGGATTATGTTTCTTATTCCTTAGGTGAAGTTCCATTTGATGTACGCGAGTGTAAACTACGCGGTTTGACGTACGCCGCACCTCTTCGTGTTAAAGTTCGCCTAACTGTCCTCGATAAAGATGCACCTGGAGAACCAAAACCAATAAAAGATATTAGAGAACAAGACGTCTTTATGGGAGAGCTCCCGTTAATGACGGAGGAAGGTACCTTCATTATTAATGGTACAGAGCGGGTCGTTGTTTCTCAGCTTCACCGATCGCCAGGAGTAATATTTGAACATGACAAGGGTAAAACCCACTCTTCTGGTAAACTACTTTATTCTGCACGAATTATTCCTTATCGTGGTTCATGGCTAGATTTTGAATTTGATCCTAAGGATTGTTTATATGCTCGAATTGATAGACGTCGTAAGCTCCCAGTATCTGTTATTCTTCGGGCATTAGGTTATGACACAGAAGAGATTCTTTCAGAATTTTTTTCAACAATTTCTTGTCATATTCGTATGGGAGAATTACATCTTGATTTAATACCTTCACGACTTCGTGGAGAAATCGCTCAATTTGATATTATTCATCAAGAGAGCGGTGAAGTCATTGTTGAACAAGGTAGACGTATAACTGCACGTCATGTGCGAACCATGGAAAAACATGACATGAAGGAACTTTTAGTTCCTGCTTCATATCTTAATGGAAAAGTGCTAGCAAAATCTGTTATTAACACAGAAACAGGAGAGGTCCTGGCACCTGCAAATGTTGAATTAACTGATGCAATTATTGATGCTTTTCTAAATGCGCAGATTTCTTCATTTGATATTATATATACCAATGATATTGATCATGGTCCTTATATTTCAGATACACTAAGAGCTGACTCTTCGAGTACTCAACAAGAAGCACTTGTTGAAATTTATCGTATGATGCGCCCAGGCGAACCACCAACCAAAGAAGCAGCTGAAGCCCTATTTCAAAATTTATTTTTTGAAATAGAACGCTATGATCTTTCAGAAGTTGGTCGTATGAAATTTAATCGCCGTCTAGGTCGTTCAGAAGATCAAGGCGCTGGTACATTATCCAACGAAGATATTGTTGATGTGGTTAAAACACTGATCAGTATTCGTAATGGAGATGGTATTGTAGATGATATTGACCATTTAGGAAATCGACGTGTTAGAAGTGTCGGCGAGATGGCAGAAAATCAATTCCGAGTTGGTCTTGTTCGCGTTGAGAGAGCGGTTAAGGAAAGATTGAGTTTGGCTGAATCAGAGAATTTGATGCCTCAAGATTTGATTAACGCAAAACCAGTTTCTGCTGCCATAAAGGAATTTTTCGGTTCAAGCCAATTGTCACAGTTTATGGATCAAGTTAATCCTCTATCTGGAGTAACACACAAGCGTCGTGTTTCTGCCCTTGGGCCAGGAGGCTTAACAAGAGAGCGAGCAGGTTTTGAAGTACGAGACGTTCATACCACCCATTACGGACGTGTATGCCCAATTGAAACACCTGAAGGTCCGAATATTGGGTTGATTAATTCGCTTTCTGTTTATGCTCGTACTAATAAATATGGCTTTATTGAAACTCCTTGCCGACGTGTGATTGATGGTAGTGTCACCAATGAAATTGTTTATCTTTCAGCAATTGAAGAAGTAGACCATTATATAGCACAGTCAAATATTCCATTAGATGAAGCTGGCCGGATTCAAGCTGACCTTGTCCCATGTCGTCACCAGAATGAGTTCTCTTTAACAACACCAGATAAAATTAGCTTTATGGATGTTTCACCAAAGCAAATCGTTTCTGTGGCATCCTCATTAATTCCTTTTCTTGAGCACGATGATGCCAACCGAGCATTGATGGGCTCGAATATGCAGCGTCAAGCTGTTCCAACTCTACGTGCAGAAAAACCTTTTGTTGGTACAGGCATGGAACGTACAGTTGCTGCTGATTCTGGTGTGGCAGTTGTCGCTAAACGTGGCGGGATCATCGACCTTGTTGATGCTTCACGTATTGTCGTAAGAGTCAATACTGACGAAACGACAGCTGGTGAAACTGGTGTTGATATTTACAACCTTACTAAATACTTCCGTTCTAACCAAGATACCTGTATCAATCAAGTACCTATAGTTAATAAAGGTGACGTGATAACTCGAGGCGATATTTTAGCTGATGGACCGTGTACAGATTTGGGGGAATTGGCTTTAGGACAGAATTTACTCGTAGCATTCATGCCTTGGAACGGATACAACTTTGAGGATTCTATCTTAATTTCTGAGCGCGTAGCACGTGATGACCGATTTACAACAATACATATCGAAGAATTGACTTGTATTGCAAGAGATACCAAATTGGGTTCAGAAGAAATTACCTCTGACATTCCAAATATAGGTGAATCAGCTCTAGCGAGTTTGGACGAATCTGGCGTGGTATTTATCGGAGCTGAAGTGCGAGCCGGAGATATTCTTGTTGGAAAAGTTACGCCAAAGGGAGAAACTCAACTGTCTCCTGAAGAAAAACTTCTTCGTGCAATTTTTGGTGAAAAAGCTTCGGATGTGAAAGATAGTTCCTTACGTGTTCCATCTGGTATGAATGGAACTGTTATTGATGTACAAATTTTCACTCGAGATGGCATTGAAAAAGATGCACGCGCTAAAAGTATTGAAGAAACACACTTAACTGAGATACGTAAGAATTTACAAGATGAACGTCGTTTAAGAGAAGAAGATATTTTCCAACGTGTGTATGAACTTTTGCTTGGTCAAACCTGTGTTGGAGGACCTTCACCGCTCAAGCCAAATACAGCCATAACTAGTGATAGTATTCAACAGGTCGTAAAGCAGAAATGGTTCGATGTTCGAGTAGCTGATGAGGCCATTAGCTCGAAATTAGAACAGCTTTCTCGTCAATTTGAATTGCTACAAAAAGAAATTGAAAAACGATTTATTGATGGCCGTAAGAAAATAGTACAAGGCGATGATCTTGCTCCTGGTGTTCTCAAAATAGTTAAAGTATACATGGCAGTAAAACGCCGATTACAGCCTGGTGACAAAATGGCTGGACGTCATGGTAATAAGGGGGTTATTTCTGTAGTCATCCCTATGGAAGATATGCCATATATGGAGGATGGTACTCCGGTTGATATCGTATTGAATCCATTAGGTGTACCCTCACGTATGAATATTGGCCAGGTTCTTGAAACCCATCTTGGGTTAGCTGCTAAAGCATTGGGTAACAAGATTGATGGCATGTTACAGAATAAGGCTACAGTTTCTGAGTTACGTAGCTTCATTGATAAAATTTATAACCATGATGTTAAACGAGTAGATTTACAGTCACTAGATGACCAAGAGTTTTTAGACTTGGCCGAAAACCTACGAAATGGTGTGCCCATGGCTACGCCAGTATTCGATGGTGCAAGTGAAGGCGAAATCAAGGCGATGTTAAATTTAGCTGATGTTCCAGAAAATGGTAAATTAACGCTGATAGATGGTCGTACCGGGCATCAATTTGATAACCCTGTCGCTGTTGGTTATATGTATATGTTAAAACTTAATCACCTCGTTGATGATAAGATGCATGCTCGTTCTACGGGATCTTACAGTTTAGTCACCCAGCAACCTCTTGGTGGTAAAGCACAATTTGGTGGACAGCGTTTCGGGGAAATGGAAGTATGGGCACTTGAAGCTTATGGCGCAGCCTATACCCTCCAGGAAATGTTGACGGTGAAGTCAGATGATGTGAATGGTCGTACTAAAATATATAAAAACATTGTCGATGGTGATCATCGTATGGATGCAGGAATGCCAGAATCTTTCAACGTATTATTGAAAGAAATAAAGGCGCTCGGTATTGATATCGACTTAAGTCATGAATAATTAATTTGCTGGGTCTTTGACCTGGCATCATTTTTTTTCATTTTTTTATACAATTAATGGGAGATTAGACTTGGCTAGTTTATTAAACGAACCCATGAAGAAAAAACCAGTAATGTCTGATTTACTTGGTTTAATTAAGCACCAGGGCTACTCTGACGAGTTTGATGGAATCAAAATTGGTTTAGCATCACCTGAGCTTATTCGTTCTTGGTCATATGGTGAAGTCAAAAAACCTGAGACAATCAATTACCGTACGTTCAAACCTGAGCGTGATGGTTTATTTTGTGCGAAAATTTTCGGACCAACAAAGGACTATGAGTGCCTTTGTGGTAAGTATAAACGATTGAAACATCGTGGTGTAATCTGCGAGAAATGTGGCGTTGAAGTTACTCTAGCAAAAGTTAGACGTGAACGTATGGGTCATATTGAACTTGCCAGTCCTGTTGCGCATATATGGTTCCTAAAATCACTTCCTTCCCGTATTGGTTTACTCTTAGATATGACTTTGCGCGATATAGAACGTGTACTCTATTTCGAAGCTTTTGTTGTGATTGATCCTGGTATGACCGATCTTGAAAAGGGTCAATTATTAAATGATGAAGCCTATCTTGAAGCGCTTGAGCAACACGGTGATGAGTTTGACGCACGTATGGGTGCAGAAGCTATTCGTGATTTGTTAAAACAAATTGATGTAGAAGAAGAAGTTAAATCTCTTCGTGAAGAATTACCGACGACTAATTCCGATACAAAAATCAAGAAAATTACCAAGCGTCTCAAGTTAATTGAAGCTTTTAAAGAATCGGGTAATCATCCAGATTGGATGATCATGTCAGTATTACCTGTTTTACCACCTGATCTTCGTCCACTCGTTCCCCTAGATGGCGGTCGTTTTGCTACCTCTGACCTAAATGACTTATATCGCCGAGTAATTAATCGTAATAATCGTTTGAAACGTTTATTGGATTTAAATGCGCCGGATATTATTGTCAGGAATGAAAAGCGCATGCTTCAAGAGGCTGTCGATGCATTACTTGATAATGGACGACGTGGTCGAGCTATTACAGGCACCAATAAGAGACCATTAAAATCATTAGCAGATATGATTAAGGGTAAACAAGGGCGCTTCCGACAAAACTTATTAGGAAAACGTGTTGACTATTCAGGTCGATCTGTAATTGTCGTTGGACCTACCCTAAGGTTGCACCAGTGTGGCTTACCAAAACGGATGGCTTTAGAACTTTTCAAACCATTTATATTCAGTAAGCTTGAGTTTCGTGGGCTTGCTTCGACTATCAAAGCTGCAAAAAAAATGGTGGATCGTGAAGAACCAGTCGTTTGGGATGTATTAGAAGAAGTTATTCGTGAACATCCAGTTCTTCTAAATCGTGCACCAACACTTCACCGTTTAGGGATTCAAGCATTTGAACCTATATTGATTGAAGGTAAAGCCATACAATTACATCCTCTTGTATGTAATGCCTATAACGCCGACTTTGACGGTGACCAAATGGCAGTTCACGTTCCATTAACACTTGAAGCGCAATTAGAAGCACGCTCGTTAATGATGTCTACCAATAATATTTTATCACCAGCAAACGGTGAACCTATTATTGTTCCTAGTCAGGACGTTGTACTCGGCTTATATTACCTTACACGCGACAAAATGAATGCTAAAGGTGAGGGAAGTGCATATATATCAGCTGACGAGGCTTTGAATGCATATGAGCTTGGTATGACTGAGCTTCACTCACGTATTAAGCTTCGTGTGCCGGTACACAATGACGAAGGTCAAGATGCTGACTATCGCATGATCGAAACGACTGTAGGTCGAGCTATTTTTTCAACTATACTTCCACAAACGATGTCAATAGATCTGATCAATAAGCCAATGACTAAGAAAGCAATTTCTAAAGTCTTAGATTATTGTTATCGTCACTATGGACTTAAAGAAACTGTTATATTTGCCGATCAGTTGATGTATATGGGCTTCAAGTATGCTACCCGTGCAGCAGCCTCTATTGGAATTGATGATATGGAAATTCCAGGAGATAAGGCAAATATTATTGAACAAGCTTATGATGAAGTAAGAGAAATAGAAGCACAATTTAGATCTGGTCTTGTTACAAATGGAGAGCGCTATAATAAAGTTATCGATATTTGGTCAAGAACATCTGAGTTAGTTGCTAAATCCATGATGTCGAATATTGCAACTGAAGAAATTAAAGATGCAGCTGGAAACATGGTTACTCAACCGTCCTTCAATCCTATCTTTATGATGGCGGATTCTGGCGCGAGAGGTTCCGCAGCACAGATCAGACAGCTTGCAGGAATGCGTGGATTGATGTCTGCACCAGATGGCTCGATTATTGAAACACCAATTACGGCTAACTTCCGTGAAGGTTTAAACGTTTTCCAATACTTTATTTCAACTCACGGAGCACGTAAAGGGTTAGCAGATACTGCGCTTAAAACAGCAAACTCTGGTTATTTGACTCGTCGTTTAGTAGACGTAGCTCAAGACGTCGTCATCACCCAGATCGATTGTGGCACTGCTGAAGGTATCTTAATGACCCCCCTTATCGAAGGTGGCGATGTTGTTGAACCTTTACAGGAACGTGTATTAGGACGTGTTGTTGCTCAGGACGTATTTTTACCTGGCACAGATGAACCTTTGGTGACAGCTGGAACGTTGTTAGATGAAAAGTGGGTTGATATATTAGAGAAGAAAGGTGTAGATCAGGTCTTGGTAAGATCTCCGATTGCATGTGAAACTCGGTTTGGTCTTTGTGCAATGTGCTATGGACGTGATCTTGCTCGTGGTCACTTGGTTAATATAGGTGAAGCTGTTGGTATTATAGCAGCACAATCAATTGGGGAGCCAGGAACACAGCTAACCATGCGAACCTTCCATATTGGTGGAGCGGCATCGCGTTCATCAGCTGCCAACAATATTCAAGTCAAGCATAAGGGACATATCAAACTTCACAATATTAAAACTGTCCGACAAGAAAATGGAAATTTAGTTGCAGTTTCTCGTTCTGGTGAGGTTACAGTATCAGATGAGTTTGGACGTGAAAAAGAACGGTATAAGCTTGCGTATGGTGCGGTGCTTACAGTGAATGACCAGGATGCAATTGAAGCAGGGCAAATTATTGCAACTTGGGATCCACATACTCACCCCATCGTTTCAGAAATGACCGGACGAGTGAAGTTCGTTGATATGGTAGATACAATCACAATTAATCGACAAACCGATGAAGCAACTGGTTTGAGTAGCATCGTGATTATTGATACTAAACAACGAAGTGGTACGACAGGTAAAGAACTTCGTCCAATGGTTAAATTAGTAGACGAAAATGGTAATGATTTATTTATTTCTGGGACACAAGTTCCAGCACATTACTACCTGCCAGCAGATGCTATCTTGAATATCGAAGATGGTCAAATCATCAAAATTGGTGATGTTATCGCTAAAATTCCTCAAGAGCGTACCAAAACCCGAGATATTACCGGGGGTCTACCACGAGTTGCTGACTTGTTTGAAGCAAGAAAACCAAAAGATTCTGCTGTAATGGCAGAAATATCAGGTATTGTGAGCTTTGGTAAAGAAACCAAGGGTAAGCGCCGCCTCATCATTACTGCTAGTGATCAACAAATACATGAAGAAATGATTCCAAAATGGCGTCATATTTCAGTATTTGAGGGTGAGTATGTCGCTAAGGGTGAAGTTGTCGCTGAAGGTCCACCAAATCCACATGATATCCTAAAATTGTTAGGCGTTGGATCACTTGCAAATTATATCGTGAACGAAGTTCAAGATGTATACCGGTTACAAGGTGTGAAAATTAACGACAAACATATTGAAATTATTGTTCGACAAATGCTGAGAAAACGTGAAATTACCTTTGTCGGTGATACGAAGTTTCTCGTAGGAGAACAAACTGAAGAAGTTTCAATGTTGCAAGAAAATGACAAAGTGAAGGAAGAGGGTAAAGAACCAGCACGTGGATATCCTATTTTACTGGGTATTACCAAAGCTTCTTTAGCTACGGAATCCTTTGTTTCCGCTGCGTCCTTCCAAGAAACAACTCGTGTGCTCACTGAAGCAGCAGTAAGTGGTAAACTTGATGAATTACGTGGCTTGAAAGAAAATGTGATGGTTGGTCGTCTGATCCCAGCAGGAACAGGCTATACCTATCACAAAAAACGTAAAGAGAAGCGAGCAAGAAAAATGGGTGTAGAGCCCGTTGCTCCTTCAATGACTGCAAGTGATGTTGAGCATGCACTGAGTGAAGCCCTAAATGCGGAACAACCACCAAGGTAATTTATGTGCCTCAGGGTATAAAACTTGACATTTGGACAAGGGTCGATTAAAATTCGGCCTCCTTGTCCTTGCGATATTTTAATAATTTCGATCGTTCGGAGCGAAAAAAATGGCAACAATTAATCAATTGGTTAGAAAACCAAGAAGAGATATTAAACGTAAGAGTAATGTACCCGCGTTGGAAGCTTGTCCACAACGTCGTGGTGTTTGTACACGTGTTTACACAACAACCCCTAAGAAGCCTAACTCGGCATTAAGAAAGGTTGCTCGTGTAAGGTTAACCAATGGCTTTGAAGTCAGTTCTTATATTGGTGGTGAAGGCCATAACTTGCAGGAACACTCTGTAGTGTTGATTCGTGGCGGTCGTGTAAAAGACTTGCCAGGGGTTCGTTATCACACAGTTCGCGGAAGTTTAGACACAGCTGGTGTTAACGATAGAAAACAAGGTCGTTCTAAGTACGGTACCAAGAAACCTAAAGATAAGAAATAACCTCAGGAAAGTATATTATGCCTAGAAGAAAAGCGGTAAAAGCAAGAATAGTTTTGCCAGAACCAAAATTTAAAAGTGAAATGCTCGCTAAATTTATTAACGTGCTCATGCATGATGGAAAAAAATCAGTTGCAGAAAACATTGTTTATGGTGCATTAGACGAATTCGAAAAATTAATGAAAAAGTCTAAAAAATCAGATGCCAGTGCTCAAGAAGCAGATCAGAATCTCGGCATAATAGACTTTTTTGAGAGAGTAATGGATAAAGTTAGACCAACTGTTGAAGTACGCTCTCGTCGAGTTGGTGGTGCAACATATCAGGTGCCTGTTGAAGTACGAGCCAAACGCTCTATGGCCCTTGGCATGAGATGGCTAGTTCAAGCTGCGCGTAATCGTGGTGAGAAAGGTATGGTCTCACGTTTATCTGCTGAAATGTTTGAAGCATATGAAGGCCGTGGTGCTGCAGTTAAAAAACGTGAAGAAACACACCGTATGGCAAAAGCTAACCAAGCATTTGCTCACTTCCGTTGGAACTAATTAAGGGGCGCGACGTGTCAACAGCACTTCATTTATATCGCAATATCGGGATTGCCGCTCACGTAGATGCTGGCAAGACCACCACAACTGAACGGGTTTTATTCTACACCGGAACTTCACACAAAATCGGTGAAGTTCATGACGGTGCAGCGACCATGGATTGGATGGTTCAAGAGCAAGAGCGTGGTATTACCATTACCTCTGCTGCCACAACCTGCTATTGGTCTGGTATGGATAAGCAGTACGAAAAACACCGAGTTAACATCATTGATACACCAGGACACGTCGACTTCATGATTGAAGTTGAACGTTCCTTACGCGTTCTTGATGGCGCTGTTGTCGTTTTCGACTCAGTAGCTGGAGTTGAGCCACAATCTGAAACTGTTTGGCGCCAAGCTAATAAATACGGCGTACCCAGGATTGTTTTTGTAAACAAGATGGACCGTATGGGTGCAAATTTTCTGCGTGTTGTGGAGCAAATTAAGAAGCGTCTAGGTGCCAATCCAGTTGTTCTTCAGCTTAATATTGGTGCAGAAGAAGAATTTAAAGGCGTTATCGATTTGATCAAAATGAAAGCGATTCGTTGGGATGAAGACAATAAAGGTATGACTTTTACCTATGAAGAAATCCCCGCTGAGTTGAAAGATCAATGCTTAGAATTACGCGAACAAATCGTTGAGGCTGCAGCTGAAGCTAACGAAGAGTTAATGAATAAGTATCTTGATGGTCAAGAGTTAACTGAAGCTGAGATCAAAAAATCATTAAGACAACGTACTATTGCCAATGAGATTGTACCAGTTTACTGTGGTTCTGCCTTTAAAAATAAAGGTGTACAAGCGGTACTAGATGGCGTGATTGACTTTTTACCATCACCTACTGAAATTGCTGATGTGAAGGGTGTTAATGATGACGACGAAGAAGATTCTAGAAAAACATCCTATGATTCACCTTTTTCAGCTCTTGCTTTTAAAATTGCCACAGATCCATTTGTAGGCACCTTAACATACATTCGTGTTTATTCAGGCGTGTTAAAGTCTGGAGACACTGTTTTTAATCCAGTTAAAGGTAAACGTGAACGTATTGGCCGCTTGCTCCAAATGCACGCTAATACACGTGAAGAAATTAAGGAAGTTCGAGCGGGTGATATTGCAGCTGCTGTTGGTCTTAAGTCTGTGACTACTGGTGATACACTATGTGACGAGAAAAAGATTATTACGTTAGAACGAATGGATTTCCCAGATCCTGTTATTGCTGTCGCTGTTGAGCCAAAAACTAAAGCTGATCAGGAAAAAATGGGTATTGCGCTAGGTAAATTAGCACAAGAAGATCCATCATTTCGCGTTCATACGGATGAAGAATCAGGTCAAACCATCATTGAAGGGATGGGAGAGCTTCATCTTGAGATCATCGTTGATAGATTAAAACGTGAGTTTTTTGTTGAAGCAAATGTCGGCAAACCACAAGTAGCCTACCGCGAGACAATACGTATCCCAGTTGAACAAGAAGGTAAATTTGTCCGACAATCTGGTGGTCGTGGTCAATATGGACATGTTGTCATTAAGCTACAACCTAAGGCACGTGGTGAAGGCTATGAATTCGAGAATTCAATTGTCGGTGGTGTGATTCCTAAAGAATTTATACCTGCTGTTGATAAGGGTATTCGAGAACAATTAAGTAACGGTGTTCTAGCAGGTTATCCCGTGGTCGACGTTAAAGTAACTTTATTTGATGGTTCATACCATGATGTTGACTCCTCTGAAATGGCCTTTAAGATAGCAGGCTCGATGGCCTTTAAACAAGGTGCCTTAAAAGCCAATCCTGCATTATTAGAACCTGTCATGAGTGTTGAAGTTGTAACCCCTGAAGATTACATGGGTGATGTGATGGGTGATTTAAGCAGACGTCGCGGCATACTTCAAGGTATGGATGAGTCACCAGCTGGTAAACTCATTCGTGCAGAAGTCCCTCTTGCAGAGATGTTTGGTTACTCTACTGACCTTAGGTCAGCAACCCAAGGCCGTGCGACCTATACAATGGAATTTGCGCGATATGCAGAAGCCCCATCGAACATAGCCGATGCGATTATTAAGAAACAATAACAGAATGGTTGGAATATATTATGGCAAAAGGTAAATTTGAACGAAATAAACCGCACGTTAACGTTGGAACGATTGGTCACGTTGACCATGGAAAAACCACCTTAACAGCAGCGATCACCACAATTATGGCGAAGAAGTTTGGTGGAGAAGCTAAAGCTTATGACCAAATTGACGCAGCTCCTGAAGAAAGAGCACGTGGGATCACGATTTCTACTGCTCACGTTGAATATGAGTCAGATAAACGTCACTATGCTCACGTCGATTGCCCAGGACATGCTGACTATGTCAAGAACATGATTACTGGTGCAGCGCAGATGGATGGTGCTATTTTAGTTGTATCTGCAGCTGATGGTCCTATGCCTCAAACTCGTGAACATATACTTTTAGCACGCCAAGTAGGTGTTCCCTATATTGTTGTGTTCCTAAACAAAGCTGACATGGTTGACGATAAAGAACTGTTAGAACTTGTTGAAATGGAAGTGCGTGACTTATTAAGTTACTACGATTTTCCAGGTGATGATGTTCCTATTGTGATTGGTTCGGCATTAAAAGC
>RGPR01000036.1 GCA_010030245.1 Gammaproteobacteria bacterium | reverse complement strand
CAAAAAATGGCCTGTCACAGGACACGCCATTTAATAAAAAGATGATTTATTCAGCAGCTTTGTCACCAGAAACTTCAACAAACTCACTGTCAGATTTTGCAGCAGCTTGATTTGGCTTAGAATTCAAAATCGCATCAGCAATGTAGCGAACATATAAATTAACCGCACGCATTGAGTCATCATTTGCTGGGATCATGTAATCCACACCATCTGGATCATTGTTGGTATCAACAACACCAATCACTGGAATCTTTAATTTTCTCGCTTCTAAGAGAGCAATATGCTCAAAACCCACATCCACGACAAATAGTGCATCGGGTAAGCCACCCATGTCTTCAATACCACCAAGACTTTTATCTAATTTTTCTAATTCACGTTCTAGCATTAAGGCTTCTTTTTTGATCATGTTATCAAAGAGCCCTTCTGACTTCATCTTTTTCAAATCTTTCAGACGGAAAATTGATTGACGAACGGTTTTGTAGTTGGTCAACATACCACCTAACCAACGATGATTCACATATGGCATGCCACAACGCTGCGCTTGCTCTTTAATGACATCTTGAGCGGCACGTTTTGTACCCACAAATAAAATCTTCGCTTTATGTGATGCCAAACGACTAATAAAGTTAGCAGCATCTTTTAAAAGTGGTAATGTTTGCTCAAGATCAATAATATGAATCTTGTTACGGGTTCCAAAAATATACGGTGCCATTTTTGGGTTCCAAAACCGTGTACGGTGACCAAAATGTGCACCGGCTTCAAGTAATTCTTTCATACTTACATTTGACATATTTTCTCCAGGGTTAATCCTCCATATCTCCCATGTTATACCCCCTTAAGGGACCCCATAACACGTGCCGAGATATGTGTGACATTAAAAAAGAGTTTTGCCTAAGATTTAGAGAACAAAACTTGCTCTGGATTATATTTTATTTTCTGTCAGTTCGCAAGATCTAAGAAAGATAAGGACTGTAAGCTACTCTTCCTTATACCGCTGACGCCTCAGTCTGTTATTTCATCTTCAAAACCAAATTTAGCCATATCTTTGAGCCGACTTGGATAAAGAACGCCATCGAGATGGTCGATTTCATGCTGAATTATCCGTGCATGAAAACCGTCTGCTTCGCGTTCGATTAAACGTCCATCAAGAGCATAGCCACGATATTTTATATGTGAAAAACGAGGCACTGCAGCACGTAATCCTGGAATGCTTAAACAACCCTCCCATGCCTCTTCTTTGACATCACTCAAGGCCTCATAGCTAGGATTGACAAGTATGGTAAAAGGAACGGGTTGTTCGTGGGGATACCGTGTATTATGCTCAAATCCAAATATGATTAAGCGTAAGGAATAACCAATTTGTGGCGCAGCAAGACCAACCCCACCTTTAGCTTCCATGGTATCTATCATCTCTTGGACAATATCTAGTAGTTGTTTATCATCTATATTCTGAACAGGAATAGCAACTTGTTTTAATATTGGATTGCCCATTTTAAGTACTGTACGGATCATACTGTCCTCGATGAACTTAAAGTCTAGGATTTAATTAATTTAGCACAGAAAAAATCAAAAGCAAAAGCCCTGCTGATTCGGCTTGTCCCGGGCTCGGAAAATTAAAATGGTGGTCTCTTGAATACTTTAGGCTCGCTAAAAAAAGCATGCTCACCATATTCAAATCCAACCCCCAAAAGTATGACTTATCAGCCGGACAAGATGATTCAGCAGGGCCTATGGATTCTAAAAGCCATAAGCTTAAATTGCAAGGACTTTGTGAATCTAAGCTACCCTTTTCTCATCGCTAACATGCCCTGAATTTTTCATATATTTTTGATGGTCAGTTCTCTATTTTGATCTGTTGAAAATTATACATACCTAGAAACTTCACAAACGCGATAAAGCAATATTAGCAGGACCATTCATCACCAATGACATCTTCACTTGCTTGAGATCAGGGCGATGCTCCTTAGATAATCCACGTGTGACTCCCACACAATGCATCCTGCACTCCAAACAACATCAATCGAATTAATTCGAGGCAAGAATAGCAAATATTGCTCTAATGGGCTAGATGACTAAATATTTCGCGGGAATATAGGTTATAAAAATTCCAAATTAAGCTACAGCGTAATGATTACAGGAGATCATGGCGTTAATCGTTTTAGACATCCATCCCCCATCTCTGCTTTGTTCATTATTGTCTTGACAAGAAAGATCATATCGTATACTGTATGCAAACAAAATAGACAACATATCACGGGGTATGCTATGCGATACATTTATATTCCAACCAACAAATACTATAACATCCCCACATACGAAGAATACCATCAGACAAAAAAACAGCATCTTCAAGCCATCGATCCTCAATACGATACCAAAAATCCTAGCGAAAAATGGACTCTCCTCATCGCTAAGTTGACTGATTCACTTAGCCCGAAACATATGCCCCTTGGTATGCAGGTAAGAACATTTCAAACCAGCTTAGACAGATTCAAAACTAAACGTGTAAACACATCTAACAGTCGCTTTAATTTATCACTGACTCAATGCGTTAATTATTTTGAAGAATTTAATTTTTTATACAACACCACAGATGCCCGTTACAAGTTAACTGACGATGCAAAAAAAGACCTGCTAAAATCAATCCATGCAGCATTCGGTGTGTGTGAAACGGGACTTAATACCGACCTTTATTCCGCATTACAATCCCATCAAAAAGAACACGACTGGATTCAAAACGAGCTGGTAAAAGCGCGTTGTGAAACATTGCATCAGTTACAAACTCAGTATGGCAGTTCCGATGTTCATGTTTACAATAAGCTGGTGCAGCTAGCAAATAACGCGCAGTTAGGGATCCCTCAAAAAGAAGAGATCCTGGATGCTCATGCAGGCATCATGGTCGACTCTACTAAATTGACCGCTTTTTTTAACCAACACTACCCAGCCTTGTTTGCAACCTATGAAAAACAAATAGAAGACAGTCTCACCAATCACTATTTGAGTGAATTTACCAAGATGCTTGGTATTTGTAGCGCTGATTGGGAAGCTGGCCCGGTGACCATTCCTTTCATTAATACACGCGACATCACTGGATCAATGAATGCTTATTTTCAAGGTGTTCCAACGGATGACATACTTTATGCCTTAGGCGAGTTGACAGATGATTGCGCTCAATACACCCTGAAATCTAAGCAAGACGTAGCTAAAATCATAAAAGGTTTGGTTGCTAAAAAATTAATTGCAGACGAATATCTTGTCTCCCTAGATCAAGTTACAAAGGATCGCGCAGCACATCAAAATTTGCGTTTAAAAAAAGGCGTGGTGGTTGATGAGCTCATCAACCTGCATGACGTTCTACAACAGAATAATCCCGAACAGATACAGGACAAGTTACAGCAGAACGTAGTGATACTAATGAGTTATCCTGAACTCGTGATCAGTCTAATTGATTCCAATCCTGCCATATTATCCAGTATCCCACGATGGTTAAGAGCTGACACGCGATTTGTTGACTCATCCCTGGTTGTCTTGAATCAACTGCTGTGTAACGCGATTGATGAAAACAATGAAGACGCAATCCGTACCCTCACCGCTCAGGTTCTGAATTTGATTCAGTCTGAATACGGCTATTTACAACAATTATCCGAGCCTGTATTTAAAAATCCATTGGTAGCAGCCATGCTGGTTGAAAAGAATGGACTGCTGTTTGCATACCTAGATGATGAATTGCAAAAAAATGCGGAATTGCGTTCGCAGTTCAAAGGTCAAGACCGATTTGGTGCATACCATTCTGAAACCGAACTAAGTAGCGGCTCTGACATGATACGTTGGGCACATTTTAAAGCTCAACAAAGTCTTCCAAATGAATATAAAAATGAGCCTGGCTTAGCGCTCCACATAGAAAACATCACTCTCCATCAATCCATGGCTAATTTTCTGCGAATAAAAGCATTTATCGCATTATTAACACCAAGCGCGTTAACTCAACGAGAGGTTTTTGCATGCGTAAATGACTTAAACCCAGACTTATTGCTCAAAGTCATTGACTATCGCAAGAGAAAGCAGCTGCCACCGCTGCCATTCTTTAACAATGATAAAACCGGTAAAGAACTAGAAAAATTTAATCAGGAACTGAGCGTCGAGTTAACTCCTGACTGGAGCCAAGACTATTTATCCATTAAACGACGCGCCTGTGAGCAGGAAAATTTTGCATGCATTCGCGATCCGTTTGCTATGAAAAATGCTGTCACTTTCTTATCCAAAACAGACAACTGGTTTGCAGGGTTTAATCAGTATCATGCTTATCAATCAAACAATGAAAAATTATGGGCAAAACTGATGATGGCAGCACGTGCATTGTATGATCTTGTTATCACTATGGCTGAAATTGGGTTATATCTAGCTTTTATTTATTACACTTTGCCCGTTCTTTGTGTAATAGTGGATTTCTATTGTTTGCAGGGACTATTGACATACTTTTGCCTATGGCTATTGAATTTATATCTAAATAACTCACTAATATCAACTGTTAATAATGTCATATTGATTTTTCTAATGTTAGACGCTATATTTTTGGCGGTAACTATGTTTCTAATTTATAATAAAATAACACCCTTGTACAGCGCTTTAATAGGTATATTTGACTCTCTGATGGCCATGCTGAGCATAATAACCAATTCATTTTCATATTTCACCAGCAAAAACGAGTACCTTGCTGAAACATTAGAAGAGACCTGCGAAAACACCCTGGTCCGATTAGACGGAATATATGAAGAATCTGCCCAAGAAAAAAGCGAACTATTGAGAGGGTTACTGACACAGGTGAAGACTGAGGCGAACCAAGATCCGGGGCACTCATTCAAAGAATTATTAGATAAAAAATATCAGGTTTCATACCGAGGTCGTACGCATAACGTATCTTTCTTAGAGGTTGCTTCCAAACGACGCGCGCATTATGGTGTGTTCAAACTAGATGACCAACCAAACAGAATGGGCTTTTTTAGCTGCAGGACGACGACTGAAGCCTTGCTCACGACTGTGGAGCCTGGTTTGCAGATGATGGCTTGAATTTAGCCGGCATCATGCCATATCATCGCCTATGTAGACACGTTCATAATATTCTGGGGCAATCGCTGGAATATTGCACTTATTCTATGGTTTATGGTAATTGGAGCTGGTTAATGTCGTACAATTGCTACAATAGCTTATGATTTTTCCATTCAATGGGCGCATTTGAGAAATGTGGGTGTGCGGTGAAAAATAAACATCACACTTAACAAAACTTTATTTTTTTGCATAATTGTATTATATTTGATTTATGCACACTTATCAAAAGACAAGTTATGACTCAAGGCGGAAAAAGAATCGGCGCTGGGCGCCCTAAAGGACGTAATCAATGGGGAGAAGCTACTCAACCTTTACGCATTCCCATTTCTAAACTAGAACATGTCAAACGCTTTTTAGCAACAGAAAATCGATATTGTCCACTCTACAGTAGTCATGTGCAGGCAGGATTTCCCTCGCCAGCGGATGATTATATTGAAGCGCAACTTGATCTCAATGAATATCTTATTAAACACCCTGCTGCTACTTTTTTTGTCAAGGCGGAAGGTCATTCAATGATAGGGGTCAGCATTCAATCAGGTGATCTGTTGGTGGTTGATAGAAGCATTGCCCCAAGTCACGGCAAGATTGTGATCGCTGCCATTAATGGCGAACTGACCGTTAAAACCTTGTCGCAAAAAGATGGAAAAGTGCAGTTACTGCCAGCAAACCCTGAATTTAGCCCCATTGATATCACTGAAGAATCCGATTTAGTGATTTGGGGAGTTGTCACCCACGTGATTCATACGGCCTCATCATGTTTGCCATAATCGATTGCAATAATTTTTATGCCAGCTGTGAGCGCCTTTTTCGCCCCGATCTCAAAGGAAAGCCTATAGTGGTTCTATCCAATAATGATGGTTGTGTGATTGCACGCTCAAATGAGGCCAAATCACTCGGGCTTAAAATGGGACAACCCTATTTTCAAATCAAGGCTTTTTGTGCCCAAGAGCAGGTACAGGTATTTTCCTCAAATTATACCCTCTATGGAGACCTGTCAGCACGAGTGATGCAAATCATTGAAGAAGAATGGTCTGATGTTGAAATCTATTCAATTGATGAAGCCTTTCTAGACTTATCTAGCATGCCGCAAAAATATCAGCAGGTTTTTGCACAACAATTACGCCAACGTATTCTACAAGAAGTTGGTATCCCAACCTCAATTGGTATCGGTCCAAGCAAAACGCTTGCCAAAGCGGCAAACTATTTGGCTAAAAAAAGTCAACATATTGAGGTATTAGCTATTGATGCCTCAGCGCATTGGCTAGTGCAATTGCCCATTGCAGAAATCTGGGGCGTTGGTCGACAGTGGGCTAAGAAGCTAGCAGACCGCCAAATTTTCAATGCCGCAGATTTAGCCAAGCAATCTGCCCCGCTCATTCGACAACATTTTAACCTAGCACTAATGCAAACAATGCTTGAATTACAAGGTATACCCTGTCATGAATTACCAAAACCTAGTCAACGCAAATCAATTGTAGCCAGCAAAAGCTTTGGACGAACCCAAACTGAACTCATTATTTTAGAGCAAGCCCTAAGCCATCATTGTCGGCGTGCCACCGAAAAACTAAGGCTTAGCAAAGGCAAGTTATGCGCCCTATCCGTTTTTATTCGCACCAATCCCTTTCAGAGCCAAAAACCACAATATGTCAATCACTGTCGTATTCATTTGCCACTACCTACGGATGATTTAAGACAAATCACCAGTTACGCTAAATATTGTCTAAAACAAATGTTTAAACCTGGTTTTCACTATCACAAGCTTGGTGTGATGTTTGAAGATATTGTTTATCACACACAACACAGCTTGTTAACCATGACGCCCACTCGTGAAACTGAAGCGTTTATGCAAGTATTAGCTGCTATTCAGAAGAAATTTGGTAAAGATAGCATTCAACTGGCAGCTGAAGGGTGCACCAATCAAGCTTGGCAAATGAAGTCTGAACAACGATCCCCTGCATATACCACAAGTTGGAAAGACCTTGCCATAGTTAAAATTCGTTAGCAGACGTGTTAAAATCAAAAAAACCTTTTATCAAAGTGCCTCATGAGCTCATCAAACTATAATGCCGAACATATTGAAGTCTTAAGTGGTCTTGAACCTGTACAACGCCGTCCAGGAATGTATACCGATACCACAAGACCTAACCATCTGCTACAAGAAGTCATCGATAATAGTGTTGATGAAGCACTTGCTGGACATGCCAAGTTTATTCAAGTCATCATCCATCCAGATGGCAGCTTTGAAGTTAGCGATGATGGCCGTGGCATGCCCGTAGATATGCATCCCAAACTAGGTGTGAGTGGGGTTGAGGTCATTTTAACCAAATTACATGCGGGCGGTAAATTTTCTGCCGATAATTATAAATACTCAGGTGGCTTACATGGTGTAGGGGTTTCAGTTGTGAATGCTTTATCCAAACGACTTGAAGTCACTATCCTCAGGAACAAAAACACCTATCAGATGAGTTTCGAACATGGCCACAAGGTATGTGAACTTGAAGAAAGCCCAGGTTTTGCGAGAAAAACAGGAACCACTGTAAAATTTTGGCCAGATCATAAGTACTTCGACTACCCACAAATTGCCATCAAACCCTTAGAGCATCTCTTAAAAGCCAAAGCTGTACTTTGTCCAGGGTTAACTATTGAATTAAAGGATTTGATTCATAAAACAGAACAACGCTGGTGCTACCAACAAGGGCTAGAACACTATCTGCAAGAACATGTACCACAACCTCTAATGCCTAATCCACCATTTTGTGGCGATTTAGAAAGCCGTGAAGGTAGTGTCTCTTGGGCAGTAGCTTGGCAGCCCTTTCATGAACCTGTGCTACAAGAAAGCTATGTGAACCTCATTCCAACAGTCTTAGGTGGCACCCATGTGAATGGCTTGAAAGCTGGTCTTTTTGAAGCTTTAAATGAATTTTGCCAATTAAGAAACTTAATTCCTCGAGGTTTAAAATTAACTGCAGAAGACATTTGGGTATCATGTCATTTTGTATTATCAGTTAAATGCCAAGATCCGCAATTTGCCGGTCAAACCAAAGAACGTTTAAGTAGCCGTAGCATCACAAGCATGGTACAAAACTTTGTCAAAGATGGCTTTGGTTTATGGTTAAACGAACACCGAAGCCTTGGAGAAGCCATTGCTGAATTTTGTATTGAGCAAGCACAAAAGCGTTTAAAACAAGCCAAAACAGTTTCACGTAAAAAATGGGTACAAGGCCCAGCCCTTCCGGGAAAACTTGCTGATTGTATATCTCAGGATGTGCAAGAAACAGAATTGTTTTTAGTAGAAGGTGACTCAGCTGGAGGCTCCGCAAAACAAGCACGCTTCAAAGATTTTCAGGCCATTCTTCCACTAAGAGGTAAAATTCTAAATTGTTGGGAAGTTGATGCCCAACAAATCCTCAACTCCCAAGAGATTCGAGATATTTCTATTGCGATTGGGATAGATCCAAGCAGCAAACAACTAGATGGTCTTCGCTATGGCAAAATTTGCATTCTAGCCGATGCTGATTCTGATGGTGCGCATATTGCCACCTTGCTCTGCGCCCTCTTTTTCAAACATTTTCAACCATTAGTCGCCAAAGGACATGTCTATGTCTCCTTACCCCCGCTATATCGCTTAGATGTAGGTCAGCAAGTCTACTATGCCCAAAATGATAGCGAAAAAGAAAGGCTTATTCAGAAAATTGCCAAAAAAAATATTCAGGTACAACGCTTTAAAGGTTTAGGCGAGATGAACCCCTTGCAACTGAGGGAAACCACCATGGATCCCAATACCCGCACCCTTGTACAGCTCACACTTGAAGATGAACAAACAACCATCGCCCAACTGGATATGATGCTTGCCAAGAAAAGGGCAGCAGATCGCAAGGAGTGGTTAGAAGGCGGCGGTAAACCTGTTGAAATAGAAAAGGAAGCATAAAGCTTCCTTTTCTAAACACACACTTGCCAAGGTTAAAATCCAGATGAAGTCGCCCGTATCATCCAAATTGATTTTTCAAAACTGCACAAGAGATCGCTTAAAAAACTCAGTGAGGCCTCATCATCCTCGGCTTTCACATGCTTAATGCAATCGTCTAAATCTTCCACAATACGCTGATAGCTTTTTTCCAAATCCATCAACATTTCAGCAGAATCCAATTTGGCATCACCATCTGATACCCCCCTTAGTTCAACAATTTCTTTTAAGGTTGCAGGTGCAGAAAACCCCATAGTGATCATCCGTTCTGCCACCAAATCAATCGTTTCAAAGGCTTGGGTATAGAGCTCTTCAAAAAACATATGCAAGGGTTTAAAATGTGGACCTGTGACATGCCAATGATAATTCTGACTTTTGATCATCAATGCATAGAGATCAGCTAACAACAGCGCATAACTTTTAGCTATTTTATTCATCTTTAGTTCCTTTGAATGAGGTCCATCATCTACATTGATTATAGTTTATATTCATGAAAGCGGTGATCAGCTTTGGCATTTATTTGATACCAAAATGATTCTTTTTTAATTTTTCGTTTTTGTAACCGTAAATATCGCATATGTAACACATAAGCCATCAGTAGCTGCCGTCGCTCTTTATGTTTTTCTTGCATCACCCAAATCATTTGGGTCAACACCAACATATCTTGTAGATAACGCTTATCTTCTAGCGCTTTAACAGTCTCTTTTTTCTTAAAAAATGCATCACGGTTCATCCTAAACTCCATGCACTAATTTTTAGAAGGTAGTTTAAGTGTAGATGCTATTTGTCGTTTTACAAGTTGAGTAATTTGATTTGTTGTACCAAGATGAAAATGTCATATTCTTAGCAAAATATTTTCCATTGGTGCACACAAAAAAATACCCGCTCAAGGCGGGTATTTTTAGCATTTGGCAGATGCTTACATCATGCCGCCCATGCCGCCCATGTCACCCATGCCAGCAGGTGCTGCAGGCTCTTCTTTCTTAGGAAGTTCTGCAACCATGCATTCAGTGGTTAACATTAAGCTTGCAACAGAAGCTGCATTTTGTAATGCAGTACGTGTCACTTTGGTTGGGTCAATAATACCCATTTCAACCATATCGCCGTATTGGCCATTAGCAGCGTTGAAACCAAAGTTTCCAGATTTCTCCGCAACCTTGTTGACGACAACAGATGCTTCATAACCAGCATTGGACACGATTTGACGAAGAGGTGCTTCAATTGCACGACGTAAAATGTCGATACCCATATCTTGCTCATGGTTATCACCTTTTAAGCCGTCAAGGGTTTTTTGTGCACGAATTAAGGCAACGCCACCGCCGGCAACAATACCTTCTTCAACCGCAGCACGGGTTGCATGAAGCGCATCTTCAACGCGTGCTTTTTTCTCTTTCATTTCAACTTCAGTTGCCGCACCAACTTTAATCACCGCGACACCGCCAGCTAATTTAGCAACACGCTCTTGTAATTTCTCACGATCGTAATCAGAAGAGGTTTCTTCCATTTGTGTACGAATTTGAGCAATACGCGCAGTAATTTCTGCAGCTTTGCCTTCACCATCAATAATGGTGGTGTTCTCTTTGGTGATCACAACACGTTTAGCAATACCTAAATCTTCAACAGTTGCAGCTTCTAGGCTCTTACCAATTTCTTCAGAAATCACTTGACCATTGGTTAAAATGGCAATGTCTTGCAACATGGCTTTACGTCTGTCACCAAAACCAGGGGCTTTAACTGCACATACTTTAACAATACCACGCATGTTGTTGACCACTAAAGTTGCTAAAGCTTCACCTTCAACATCTTCAGAAATAATCAATAATGGACGGCCAGATTTCGCAACACCTTCTAAGACAGGTAACATGTCACGAATTGAAGAGATTTTCTTGTCAACCAAAAGAATAAATGGTTGCTCTAATTCAGCAGTCATGTTTTGTTGGTTATTGATGAAATATGGCGAAATGTAGCCACGATCAAACTGCATACCTTCAACTACTGACAAATCATTTTCTAAGCCATTACCATCTTCAACAGTGATAACGCCTTCTTTACCGACTTTTTCCATGGCTTCTGCAATGATAGCACCGATGGCTTCATCAGAGTTTGCTGAAATGGTTCCTACTTGCGCAATAGACTTACCATCTTTGCAAGGCTTAGACATTTTTTCCAAGTCTTTGATGATTGCTGCTAAAGCTTTATCAATACCACGCTTTAAATCCATTGGATTCATGCCAGCTGCTACCGCTTTGTGGCCTTCAACCAAAATAGAACGTGCTAAAACAGTCGCTGTGGTGGTACCGTCACCGGCAGCATCAGAAGTTTTAGAAGCCACTTCTTTCACCAATTGTGCGCCCATATTTTGGAATCTATCTTCGAACTCAATTTCTTTCGCAACAGATACACCATCTTTGGTCACAGTTGGCGCACCATAAGCTTTTTCTAACAATACGTTACGGCCACGTGGACCCATGGTTACTTGGACAGCATTTGCCAAGCCATTAACACCCAATAACATTTGATGACGGGCGTTTTCTGCAAATTTTAATTCTTTACTAGCCATGAATTATCTCCTCGACTATCTCAATATACTATTCAATTACAGCCATGATGTCGTCTTCGCGCATCACAACAAGATCTTCCCCAGCAACTTTAACTTCAGTACCTGAGTATTTTCCAAATAAAACCACATCATTTAATTTAACTGCTAATGCTCTGGTATCACCATTATCTAATGGCTTGCCGTTACCAAGGGCAACAACTACACCACGCATTGGTTTTTCAGTAGCATTATCAGGGATAACAATACCGCCTGCTGTGGTGCGTTCTTCTTCTTGACGACGAACCACAACTCTATCGTGTAATGGACGAATTTTCATGTTTTTTCTCCTACGTACAATTATCTTCAAATGAAGTGCCTCGCACTCGCATGACAGCAAATATGGGGTATTCATTTGTCATTTTCAAGGGGCTATACGAAAAATAATTAAAAGAAATCCAACATTCAAGAATTGATTCCTTTTTTTTACTCACTAATTACAATATAATAACTATTTACACACATCGGATACATTTCGACATGCTGTTTTTCAGAACTTTAGTTTTCATCTATTTAACGATGATCCTTCATCCCATTTTTGCGTTCACCTCTGTTGATAAGGTTTTTGTACTTAAGAGCACGGTTCATCAAGATAAGTTAAGCTTAAACTTCAAGATTGCAGCACACCATTTTCTCTATCAAGAGCGCATTCATCTCACGCCTTCAAGTGCCATCAATTGGCCAAAAACTCTTTCACACACTGATAAAATGGGTAAAACACATCAAATCTATCGCCATCAGTTGACACTGGTTATTCCTAAACCCAAATCCAATCAAATTGAAGTTCAATTCCAGGGCTGTAGCGACCAAGGGATTTGCTATCCACCTCAGCATAAAACCATTCACATCCCTCAAACGATGAGTCTTTATCGAAAAATAAGCATCTTATTTGGTTTTCTAGGTTTTGGTTTGCTATTGGCTTTTACACCATGTGTGCTACCAATGCTCCCCGTGATGACACAGGTGGTTATTGGCAAGGAAAACACTTCTAAAAAAAAGATGTTTTGCCTAGCGTTATCTTATGTTATGGGCATGAGTTTGAGCTATGGTCTCGTCGGTGCTGTCTTAGCCAAAATTGGTAAAAATAGTTTTGTGGCTTTGCAAACACCAACAGCAATGGTGATTATGGCTTTTATCTACCTTTACCTTGGCCTTGCTACTCTTGAGCTTATTCGCATCAAACTACCATCAGGTCTTTCACAACATGCAATCTACTGGCGCTCAAAACTCCAATCCGGTCATTATTATTCAGCAGCGCTCATTGGCGCCTTATCTCTATTAATTTTATCACCTTGCATCACTGCCCCAACCCTAGCTGCCATGACTTATATTACGCAACTTGATCAAGCATGGATGGGTAGCATTGCCTTAATGTTACTTGGTTTTGGCATGGGCATCCCATTGATGATCTTTACCCTGTCTGCTGGCCATTTATTACCAAAAGCCGGGCCTTGGATGAACAAAGTTAAAATCATCATTGCCTTGCTATTATTCGGTTTAAGTGTGCTGCTATTTAATCGCATCCCCCATCTGAACCATGCCAAATATCTTTGGATGGCTTGGTTTGCAGTTGCTTGTTATCTATTCAAACCGCAAAGGCATCAAATTCTTTACCATATCAGTTGTGTTTTATGCACAGCGCTTTTAGGGATAGTGCTTTATCAATATGATCAAATCCCTCATCAACATCTTAAAAGCCTCAAGCGCTTAAACGATATTCAAACCCAACTCAGTCAAAGCAACAAACCCAGTCTTGTGTATTTTTCTGCCAAATGGTGTGCAAGCTGCCAATATATTGAAAAAAACATCTTATCCAAACAGGAATTGGGACCACTGTTATCACATTATCAAATCATTAAAGTTGATTTAAGCGAGCATAATGCAGAGCAAGAGCGCTTAATGCAGCATTATCATGTGATAGCGCCTCCAACTATTATTCGATTTGCCCCTAAAGAAAGCGCAAGACTGTCTGGTGAAGAAATCACCCTAGCACATCTTTTGGCCCTCGATCGAAAAGTATCCCAACCTTGATCAGGGCTTGTCTACAAGTTTATCCACAGAATTTGTGGATAAACTCTGTTGCGAAATGATTTGGTCATAAAAACGCCTTGATCGATTGAAAATAAGGACAACGAATCTTGCTGAGCGCATTAATCGAGAAATCAAAAGGCGTACACAAGTGGCTTCCATTTTTCCATGTGATAAATCATGCGAATGCTTAATTACCGCGGTTTTGGCTGAAATAGACGATGAGTGGCTTGAATTGAATCATATTTATTTAAAAATAAAAGAATAAACTTAAAACAAGATTTTTTGTTTCTTATGAGCCTATTTTTTTAGATAAAGCAGCAGTATCGCTTTGTCTAAAAAATGCCGGAAGCTATTGGATCTAAACGATCTAATAGCTTCCTATGTCAGCATACTTGCTTCTATATATTTTTGCCTCAAGTCGCCGGTACTGGTTTTTGCCAAACGTGTTGCCACGCATTATCCAAGCCTGGTGCCACATTCAGCAAGCTGACATAGGCGATTGGCGGAATGCCGAAGCAATCGGTCGGCTTGAGGCCAACCATACGGACAACAGGAATGCCGCCGAACTCGGCTCTCTCAATTTGACATGGTACACAGTAGCAACTCAGTGCCAAGCGATACAGAGCTCCGGGCGTCCAAGGTCTAATATGGGTCGGGGCATCCCAAAAGGATAAAAATTGATGATCTCTGGGGGCATTCGCACCCAAGGGCAGCGCAGAAAGTTCGCTTGGTACTTCAATCCAGAGCTCCCCCCGGTTGAGTAATCCTCATCATCTCCCGAAAGAATCGCACCGGATCTGTAATATGCTCGAGGACATGGCTGGCAACAGTAATCGTTGCCGTGTCATCCGGAAGGTTGAATCGGCCGTCCTTTGATATGGCGAATTTAGCAGAAATGGGCCGATTGGGCGGTTCTAAGTGGTCAATCCCGATCAAGGTGTGACCTCGCTGCATGCAAGCATCAGCCAACCGCCACCCGTAGCAACCAATATCGACAACGGTTTGGCCAAGCTTGGCTTCAACAAGGAAATCCGAGGCGGGGATTGTTTATGCATTGAGTTGTTCGTTATCTTGTCATTCATAATGCTAAGGTATCGAATTAACATACTCTCATTCTATGCAGCATGAGAAGATAAAGCAACGCCAATTCACAGGGCAAGAGAACTAAAGTTTAAATTCCTAATCATAAAGACTCGCTTTTCATCTTTTTCGAGGAGCTGAAAACGTTGACTCAGACTCTTTTCTTAATAAATTCAGTAAAGTGCACCAATCGAATTAATTCCAGACAGGAATTGGCACCTAACCAGCGCGCCCATATTTACTTTGGTCCTATTTAATCTAGGGCCTTTTATTTAATTCATTTTTACAAATCATCCTTTGATAGGTTCAAGGTTGATTTTTAGTTCATATCCAATTGCAGAGGCGAATTTGACTAATGTTAGTAAAGAAGGAAAGCTTTTTATGCTTTCGTGACCTTTTTCAAGGCGTGAAATTGCAGGCGTTTTGGTATGCAAAAGCATAGCAACTTCTTCTTGCGTCATATTCTGTTTGATTCTTGCTTCTTTGAGCTGTAAAGCCAATTCAATTTGTAATTTTGTGGCCTCATACACTGCACGGGTTTCTGCGTCAGCCAGAACATTATCACGTAGTTCATTACTACGACGAACAGGATTATATGTCATGATTTTTTACCTCGCTTAAACGTTTCTTCGCCAAGTCCAATTCTTTTTTTGGTGTTGCTTGGCTTTTCTTCACAAATACATGAAGAATAATAATTTTTCGTTCTTTTATCGTACAATAAAAGCCTCTAGCAATACCTTCTTGGGCTTTTGCCCTTATTTCAAAAAGACCTTTACCAAAAGATTTGGTAAAAGGCATGCCTAAATCAGGGCCATGCTCAGTCATTTTATCCATAATCGCTTCAAATTTAGCATTAATCAATTTTGGAAGAGCTTTCGCCTCTTCATAAACAGATTGGTTGTAATAATCGATGGTCCATGTCATGGGTAATTTTTTTATTGTTATTCCCAATTAAATATTAACAAATTTGTTAAT
>RGPR01000035.1 GCA_010030245.1 Gammaproteobacteria bacterium | reverse complement strand
CGCTCTGAAATGGGTAAAAAAATATCATGAGATTCCTTTTCTAATTGTTCTTTCCATTCAATTAAAGTCGTTTTGGGTATTTTGTGTTCAGTGCAAATTTCAATTAATGTTTTTTTCCACTAACCAGTTCAAGGGCTAATTTTGCATTTAATTGAGCATCATATTTTTTTACAGACCGTTTCATTTTTTAAATTCCTCGTCGCAAATATCATGATTAAAATGATAGTTTTGTACGAAAAAAATATTTTTTTTTGGTTCGATTTTAGGGGTGCATTATATTATAGTGAGTCACAACACATTTAGATTATTTTTATTGATGTTTAACAATACTGTTCTATAATAAAATTGTGGATGATGCTACGTCCGCAATTTATCATTATTTTGGAGCAGATAATGCAAATCATCATTTGTTGCTTAATCCTGGTTTTGTCCCCTGAACTTTTTGCGCAGACTGTGCCATCGGCAAATGCACTCTCCTTTGCGCCGCCCGCATCAGATTCTTCCATGGTGTATTTGTCTAATATTTTTGGGAATGTAGAAGGTGTATTGGTCTCTACAGGCTCGCAAATATTGGGTCAAATGATGTCTATTTTGAATATGGCCATCTTGTCTCTTGGCAGTATAGTCATCATGTATACACTTGTTATTGGGACTTTGAATACCGCGCATGAAGGTGAATTTTTGGGCAAACATTGGTCGTCAATTTGGCTTCCAGTTCGTTGTTGTACTGGTTTGGCGCTTTTGGTCCCTAAGGCCTCCGGTTATAATCTTATTCAAATTTTTGTCATGTGGTTCATCGTACAAGGGGTGGGGGCTGCTGACAAAGTATGGAATGCGGTACTTGATTATATGAATGAGGGAGGACAATTGGTTGTTGCAAAACAAAGCTCTAATAGTTTACAACAAATTTCAGATGCTAAAGGTTACCCTGTGTACCAAGGGGCGATTAGGATGCTAGCTGGACAAGTATGTATGGAAGGGCTGCAAAGAGTTATTTCGACACAGCGCGATACGGACATGAAAAGTAAAGATAAAGGATTGAAAGGCAATTGTACGGGGAAAGTCCCAGATAATTTGTCAGACTATTGTAATAAGGAACTACCTGATTTTATTGGTTCAGTCAATACTAGTGATGCGAAGTTAGAAGTGATCGGCGATGTAGGTATATATACTCTTCCAATGCCTAATTTTAAAAGCCTTCCTGGCTTTTATTTTTCCTTAAATGGCAAATGTGGCAAATTGAGATGGAAAGCTTTAAACATGTCAAAATATCAAACTAAGATGGAAGCATATGGGATGACTCAGTCACAAATTGATACGATGGAAAATTCAAGAAATATAGCCGTACAACAAATGTATGATTGGTTATCTTCAGTAGCTATTCAAATGGTTAATAATGACCCACAAATTAATGGTTCACAACAGATTGATACTTCAAATAACGTATCGGATTCCGCTATAGATCAATTTGGCTTTGCATTACAGGGTACAGAAAAGACGATTTGTACTTCATTATCATCAGCTTGTACTGCTTGGGGAGCGCCTAACGATGGATCACAGTCCTACCCGGTGCTTTTCTCTGGCAATGAATTTTCAAATGCTATCGCAACCTATGATAGCGTGATGGCGCCCACACTAAATTTGATTCAGGATATGAGTAATCAAGATCAATCGTTGAATCTTAGAAGTTTTATTGATGACAGCAAGAACAAAGGGTGGCTGATGGCTGGTAGTTATTTTTATAACATAATTGCATTAAGTGGTTCCAAAGCAAATGTGCCAATGCAACATGATACTGATTCTGGATTCGACCAAACCGATTTAAAAGAAAGACTTACTAATACGGTTGAACCATTCCAGTCTATCTTTAAGGACAATAGCAAACCTTTGGACAATATTGAGAATTTGATAAACGGCACTAATCCCAATGCAACTGAGGATCATCCTAGCAATTGTGCCGCAACATTAGAGGAGGGAAGATTCAACTCATCAACTGGTTATATTAGCAATCCCAACTCCGCTTCTCCCACTGCTATGTGTGCAAGCACTGTTTATGGGTTTATTTGGAATTCATATTTTCTCTATACGCCAGGACAACCAATGCCAAGTATGCTCTTTGCAAATCCAGGAGCAATTCAAATGGTAACATACCCAGGCACGATAAACCTGCACGTATCGTGTCACAATATGAAGTTTTTCGGATACCCTGTTTGTATTCAAGCTTTAGCAGATTTATTGTCTGAATTAATTAATGGTTTATATCAATGGTTTATTAGTTATCTCATCAATGGCGTTACATTAGCATTATCTGAAGTCATTTATAAACCTATTATTTCAATGGGTTGGCCCTTGCTGCAGTATGCATTAGAATCGTTAAATCAACAATCGCTTAATCCAATTGTCAATCTTGGAAGTATGGGTGTTAATATGATTAATAATATCATGATTATTTATTTCACATTTATAACGGCTTATATAGTGTCATCAATAGATTTCTGGCCATTCATAATTATAACATTGATTATCGCCGTGGGTTTCCCTTTGATAGCCTCTTTCTTTGTTATGTTTTTCTCAATTGGTTTTATTTGCGCATATTATGTTCCGCTTATTCCTTACATGATATTTACGTTTGGTACCTTAAGTTGGTTTATGGCGGTGATTGAGGCAATGGTTGCAGGGCCAATTCTTGCATTGGGCGTGATGACGCCTGAAGGAGAAGGCATACTTGGGAAAGCTGAGCAAGGTATGATGATCTTAGTGAATGTGTTTCTACGACCTTCGATGATGATTATTGGCTTTGTGATGGGCTCTGTTTTAACCTATGTCTTTGTATGGGTACTGACTGAGGGCTACAACCGAGCAGCTGACTATCTACTTGTCGGCAACGATGGCGGACCTTCAGCATCTAGCAATGCTGCCTACCAAGCAGGATTAAAAATGAACTTGGGTACGTTCAGTATGATTTTTGGTGCTGTTACGTATAGTGTTTTATATGTGTATCTGTATCAGACAGTAGTTGAAAAGTCATTTGAGTTAATTCATATATTGCCAGATCAGATTTTAAGATGGATAGGTGGTCATGGAGAACAATATGGTCGTGAGTCCAAAGAATGGGGGCAAGGAGCAAAAGACAAGATCCAAAAAATGGAGGAAGAGGGCACTAAAGCGATATCACAAGGACCTGAAAAAGCTGGCGAAAAAATTAGCAACTCTTTAGGAGATAAGAAGGGCAAGCTAGATACTACAAATCCAAAGCCAGAGGATTAAAAAGAGTAACTATTTAGCATAATTGAAGCAAGTGCTTTCAATTATGCTTGGCATAACAACGTTAACGCCTAGTCATACAAAAGTACATCGGGTAATTTCCCTCGAACAATATTTTTAAAGCCTGGGATGGTGTCATACCATGTTTTTGAGCGGTTAAGTGAAATAGAAGTGCGAACTTTAAAAAAACACATAAGGAAAACTCTCATGATAGATAATACAGCTGCTTGAGCCTATAAAATGCTGTAAATTCGAGATGATAAATTAGCAATTGAGTCATCGCTAAAATTCGGTACTATTGAGTTGTGATAAACAATAACAACCAAGGAGATTAGGATGACGGATTACAATGTTACCGTAGGTAAAGAATTGCTGCCAGAACTTTTATCAGAGCAGGATGGTTTAGCAAAGCTGATTGAAAGCGTTTTAAACCAAGTATTAGATGTGGATGGCGCGAATTATGGTCGGGTTAAGCGCTTTTTGGGGAGTGTCGCCTGGATATGATGTGAAGTGTTAAATGAGAGAAAAAGCGAATTAGCTAACTTTGATCGTGAAGGGTTCCTGCAATAATTAGTTTATATGTTCTTTCACTGATGATACCATTATTGAATTTCTCTTCTGCATCAACAGTCATTAATTGGCCAAATTCACGAACCAATTGACGAGTTTTGGAGGTGACTTCTTCTGGTTCATGGCTTAAGAGTATATCGCGGATTTTTTCATTAAAAACAAGGTATTCCCGAAGAGCCACACGCTTACCATCCACAGTAGGGACTAATTTTTGCCAAATGCAAAGTCGAATGGTTTCTAAAATATCAACAGTACGTCCTGCACGTTCATCTTTGGAAAATGATGTGACAAGTCTTCGAATGGTTTCAGCTACCCCAGAGGTGTGCAGTGTGGTATATACAGGATGACCTGTTAGTGCAGCTTCAATGGCAGCTGAAATAGTTTCAGTATCTCGACACTCTCCAACCATAATAAGTCGCGGTTTTCGACGAAGCGCATTTCTTACACCTTCAGCAAAACTTGGAATATGTCTTGGAATTTCTGATTGAGAAACAATGGCTGATTGAGTCACAATTTCATCATAGACAAATTCAATCGGAGATTCATAGGTTAATACTTTTCGATGAGAGTCCTCTTGTTCAATCAAATCGCGAATAATAGATGCGAGCAATGTTGATTTTCCAGAGCCTGTGGCGCCTGTGACAAATACTATCCCTTCTTGAGGCGAAAGAGCTTCCAAAACATCAGGAGGAAGATTCATGCTATCTAATGTAGGTGGAGTTGTCGGTATAGTTCGAAGCGTGATCTGTATGGCATCATGACCATCCACTAGACAAGCTGACGCATTGACACGAAAACGATAGCGCTCTCCGCGTGTTGGTCGAAATTCATAGTGAGTATCAATATCTTGACCAGATAACAGCTGGGTTGTTGCATTGGGACCATATATGGAATTAATCATATCGCTGACTTCAGGATTTGACATGGGTCTGGAGGTGATTTTAAGCAGGCGACCATAAACCTCTGCCATGATAGGTGAACCTGTTTGGACAGTGATATCTGAGGCATTGATGCCTGTCGAGAACTCTAACATCAAATCCATATTATGAGGTGTAAAACGAGGCGGCTCATTAGGGATTTTCATGCTGTTCATTAGGGTTTTACCGAATAAATAGTGGGTTGCCAGGTCTGGCTCGTGATGGTAATTTTCGCCTTATCAATCTTACGTTGTAACTGTTCAAATTCATCTAAGGCTTCTTCATCTTTTGCAACCGCAGCATGCCATTCTTGAGCATTGGTATTTAAGGCTGGGAGAGCAGTGATACGAAGGACGCGGTCATCAATGTGGATTTCATCCCCATCGCCTGTTACACCCAGATCGGTATGAGAAACATATGGAGGAGTGACCATATTCATGGCTAAAAGTTTACGGTATAAAATCATGCCATTGAAATCTTGTTTAATACGGGCAATACTTTCTTCTAAAATGGTGTTGGCTTGTTCAACGCCTTTTTCCCAACCTCTCGTGACATAAAGCTGCCAAATCGCTTGTTCTTGTTTAGTATTTGGTAGTAGACTTACATGAGGTTCTTCAGGTGCTTGATAGTCCATCCATAAATATTCGCGCCAATTAGGTGGGGTGGTAATGAAATGTGCCTGTTTAGATACTCGATATGTTCGATTTGAAACACGAATAGTCTGAGTGTCTGCTAGATTAAACTCTTGTCGTCCTTCTAATAACACAGGAGGAAGAACATTCTGCTCTAGAATTAAGGCGTTAAAGTCATAGATCTTATCGAGGTAACGTTGATGTTTGATAAGTTCATCATCAATTGTTTTTGCTCTAGATGCGAGACCAGCTTGAGCACCAAGGCTTAAGGCTGTTTCTTTGATAGCTGTTTCTCGTATTTTATTGGGGGCATGCGTATCGATTTTTTTATTTTGGGCTTTTTTATTGCCCATAGCCTGCAACTGGGCTAGATCGGTCAACGTATCTGAATTTTGATATGAGGCTGAATAACGACGGCTTGCGCAGGCGCACAAAAAAATGATACAAGTGTAAACAATACATTTAGTTATAAAATTTAACATATCGCAATTCGATCACTTGGTTTGGAGGGTAAACGTGAATGTTGCCACGGTTCCCAAGTTGGTAATCAATGTTTCTTAAAATTTCGGCCAAGCTTTGATCCTTAACACTCATGTTGATTAAAATTGGCACCGTTGGTGCATAGCCAAGAACACGCAGACGATAATGAGATGCAGTTGCAATCCGCTGGGTGAGTTCTTCGACAGGGCCAACCCAATCAATACTAGCTCGAGTTTGTAGATTATAAGAGCTTGGAATACGAACAACGTTATCTTGCCCCTTTGGTAATAAAACCTTCTCAATCTTTGCCATTTCCATCATTGAATCACTAATTGAACCTGCTGCTTCAGCCAATTTAATACTGGCGTCATCACTTGGCGCATTAACAGGTGGTTTCTTAGCCATAGGGGTGGCGCAGCTTGTGAGTATCAAGAGGAGACCACTTATTAGTATTATTTTTTGACTTAATTTCATCATTTTAGTCTAAACTTACAATCGTCAAAAGCATATATGGTAGTAATGATTGAAACAGTTGTCTTATCTAATGTCAAGATTTCTTCTATTTTATTCTTTTCTAAAAATGGTATAGAAAACCTCACCGACTTTCGCATGTTTTTGACATTCAAATGCGGCTCCAATATTTAAAATTGCTCTGGGAGATTCGAGATAAATGATACCATGCGCATTAAGCAATTTTCTTTCTACAATAATATCACAACAGGATTGCCATAAATCTTGTTTAAAAGGCGGGTCAAGAAAAATAATATCAAAGGTTTTATGGCATGATTGAAGGTAAGCTAAACAATCTTGCTGGATAAGCGTAAGACGAGTACTTGAAAAATTTTGGATGGTTTTTTTAAGATATTTTACTGCTAAAAGGTTGTTCTCAATAAAAGTAATGGAGTTTGCGCCTCTGGAAAAAGCTTCTAGTCCAAGCGCGCCTGTGCCAGCAAAAGCATCAAGGCAATCACTCGCCTGTATATCGAATTGTAGAACATTAAATAAACTTTCACGGAGGCGATTTGGAGTAGGTCTTAAATCATCAAGTTGAGGAACCGTGATTTTTTTTCCTTTGAATACACCTGCTATAATTTTTATTTCATTCGTCATACTGTCAAGTTTATCTTAAAAATATCAAAATACAAGGTAGACATGATGTGACGAATAGATTGGTGTCTGAATGAAAAAATGTTAAAATTCTTTTTTTGATTATGAGGTTTAGAACGTGCGTAAGTGGTTTAACAAGCTAACGACAAATACGGTAGAGGCAGACACAGACACAACGCTTGAATTGCCTCTTGATCCAGCGGCGCATGCGCCAACATCATGGCAACGGCTAAAAAATAGTTTAGTTAAAACCCGACAAAATTTGAGTTCGGGCTTAATGCGTTTTTTTAAAAAAGACCAAATATTAGATGATACGTATTGGGAAGAGTTGGAAGAAGTTCTTTTAGCCGCTGATTTTGGACTAAAAACGGCGACAGGAATTATTGATTATTTAAAAAGTATAACGTCCCTGCGTCATGAACTAGATGGTGAAATCGTTAAAGGGCATTTAAGAGACTATCTCTTGGGGTTATTAAAACCAATTTCCAAGCCATTTAAGTTAAAGGAAGGACATAATCCTCAAGTGGTATTAATGGTTGGTGTCAATGGTGTTGGAAAAACCACAAGCCTTGCCAAATTGGCATATTTCTTAAAAGGAAAAGCCAATGTGATGTTGGCAGCAGGGGATACCTTCCGCGCGGCAGCCATTGAACAATTACAAACTTGGGGCGAGCGCCAACAGATACCAGTGGTTGCTCAAGGCATCGGTTCGGATAGTGCAGCTGTTATTTTTGATGCTTTACAAGCAGCCCAGGCTCGTGGTATTGATGTTTTATTGGCAGATACAGCAGGTCGACTACATACCCAGGTGCATTTGCTGCAGGAGTTGCAAAAAATTAAGCGTGTTCTGGCAAAATTAGATAGTGAGGCACCCCATGATATTTTCATGGTTTTGGATGCAAGTATTGGTCAAAATGCCTTACAACAAGTGCGACAATTTCATCAGGCGCTAGGTTTGAGTGGCCTGATTGTTAGTAAATTAGATGGCACTGCTAAAGGCGGTATTTTGTTTGCGATTGCATCTGAATTTAAAATACCATGTTATTTTATTGGTATTGGGGAAGGCTTAGATGATCTAAGACCCTTTGATCCTGAATCGTATGTGCAGGCAATATTATCATGATAATATTTAATCAAGTAACAAAGCGTTATCCAGGTGGATTTGAGGCCATTAGTCAAATTAACTTCCGTGTTGAAAAAAATGAAATGGTTTTTTTAACCGGTCATTCTGGTGCTGGTAAAAGTACATTGCTAAAATTGATAGCGATGCTTGAGTCACCATCTTCTGGTGAAATTATCGTTAATGATCAGCCCTTGAATATGCTGAAGAAACAGCAGATAGCATTATACCGTTCTCAGCTTGGAATCACCTTTCAAACCCCTCATTTGTTAAAACAGCAAACTGTTTATGATAATGTGGCCTTGCCGCTCATGGTTAAAGGCGAAAATAAAGCGTTTATTGCCAAGCGAGTGCATGCCGCACTCGATATGGTTGGTTTACTAAATCGCCAAAAGATGTTGCCGGTCCATTTGTCTTGTGGTGAACAACAACGTGTCGGTATTGCTAGAGCCGTGATTCACAAACCCACCATTTTGCTTGCAGACGAACCGACGGGGAATCTCGATCCTGAACTTTCCTCAGAGATCATGTCGGTGTTCACGCAACTAAATCAAGTGGGGGTATCTGTTTTAATTGCAACCCATGATTTACCTTTAATTGCCAGTATGAAAAACCGCATCATCATGTTAAAAGGTGGTCGAATATGTTAAATCGATTCTTGTCTTTACAAAAACAGGCTTTTACAGTCTGTATGCTTAATTTTCGTCGTCAGCCTGTATTGAGTTTAATCACCAGTTTAATGATAGGGTTTATTCTGATTTGGCCAACATTCTTGTGGGTGTTGTCGAATCAGGCCCAAGATGCTATTCATCAGTGGCAGGAAAATGCTTATTTTAGTTTTTATTTACCTTCCTCTGTAGCAAGTCAAGATCGTGAGGATATTTTTATCAGATTACGAGCCCTCCCTAATATCAAAACATTACAAGTCCTAGAGCCAAAAGCTGTGTTAGCTAAAGTCTTAAAACATCGAGATAGAAAACAAATTGAAGCTTTAGGTGTCAAAAATCCTTTGCCTTATGTGATAGAAGTGACACCAAATCGCCAATTGCTCAATAATGAAGATATTAATCATTTTTATCAATCGATTGCCAGTCTTCCGCACATTCATGGATCGAAAAATGATTTTAATTGGTTTCAACGCCTAAGTGCCGTGGAGCAATTTTTAAGTCATTTTTCGGTACTAATTCTTGGTATTTTAATGCTTGGGGTGGCATTTTTAGTTTCAAATACATTAAGAATGGTGATTCATGCACGCTATGAGGAAATACAAATTCTCAAACTTGTTGGTGCTTCGACGCAGTATATTCTCGGGCCTTTTCTTTATGCAGGGC
Source organism: Gammaproteobacteria bacterium (assembly GCA_010030245.1). GTDB lineage: Bacteria > Pseudomonadota > Gammaproteobacteria > Legionellales > Legionellaceae > UBA2653. The sequence goes on along the minus strand of RGPR01000035.1, from coordinate 6,489 downwards.
TTTTTTATGGGGCTATTGGTGCAATAGTTGCTGTCTTATCAGTGGATATTGTCTTAAGTCTTCTACAAGATAATTTCAAGTCTCTGGCTGAATTATACAATCACGCCGGGTTTTTACCGTTGATGAGTTTTACAGATATACTATCTGTTTTTTCGATAGCCATTGGGCTTGGTTGGTTTTCAGCCTGGATTTTTGTGCGATATTATCTGCGTGCTATTGAACCTGTTTAAGAAAATGTGTATAATTTTGATTAAAATATACGCATTTAGACGCTCATCATGAGGTATATATGTCTGTAGCCAGTCAAGCTTTTTTTCCTGCGGTACCTGTAAGTGGTTTAGATGGATATATTCACTATGTGAATCAAATTCCAATGCTAAGTGCTGATGAAGAGCTAGCTTTTGCTCGGGAGTTTCGAGAGCAAGGCAATCTTGAGGCTGCGCGCTCACTGGTTTTAGCCCATCTGCGTTATGTGGTTAAAGTTGCTCGTGGTTATTTAGGCTATGGTTTGCCACTGAGTGATTTGATTCAAGAAGGCAATATTGGTTTGATGAAGGCTGTCAAGCGTTTTGATCCAAATGTTGGGGTACGCTTGGTATCGTTTGCAGTGCATTGGATAAAAGCAGAAATTCATGAATTTGTTATTCAAAACTGGCGTATTGTTAAAATTGCAACCACAAAAGCCCAGCGTAAATTGTTTTTTAATCTAAGACAAATGAAAAAACGTTTAGGTTGGATGCAACGTGATGAAATTGACGAAATTGCCAACGATTTAGGTGTTAGTAGCGAAGAAGTGATGCAAATGGAGCAGCGATTGAATGCCGCTGATGTTTCTTTGCATATTGATGAGCAAGATGATCATGAACATCATCATTTCATTCGTCAATTAGAGATGCCTGATAGTGATCCAGCTCAATTCGTAGCGGCAGTTGATGAGGCAGAACATACCAAAGAAAAACTGCAATATGCGCTTGCAAGCTTGGATGCAAGAAGCCAAGACATTTTATATCATCGTTGGTTAAATGAAGATGCAAGCATGACGCTACAAGATTTGGCTGACAAGTATCAAGTCAGTGCGGAACGAATCCGCCAACTTGAAAAAAATGCCATGTTGAAGCTTAAAAAAATCATGCAAGCCTAGCCAATAATTTTGCTTTATTGGCCTGGTCTAAAAACGCATGTTGTATGGCCATGGTGTTAATTTTCTTAAAATCGGCTTCAGTAAATCCGAGTAATGCCTCAACTTTTTGATACTCTTGCCCAATGCTGGTATTGAAAAAAGGCGGATCATCCGAATTTATACTTATGGAAACACCCCTCTGGTATAAACTGCGAATAGGGTGTGCATGCATATTGTCAAATAATGAAAAGTGTAAATTACTGCTGGGACATATTTCCAAATGGATGTTTTTATCAATCAGGGTTTGGATGACATGCTCAGATTTAATGGCATTCACGCCATGGCCAATTCGTGATACTTGGCAAGATGCTATAGCTGCTAAGATACTTTCAGCAGAGCCAAATTCACCGGCATGTATGATCAAGCCAAGACCTTCTTCTTTAGCAATTTGGTAGGTTTTTTGAAATAGTGGGGCGGGGAAATTGATTTCATCGCCGCCTAAACCAAAGCCTGTGACATACGCTGAAGCATTTTTTATGGCTTGTGTCGCGACCATTTCACAAGATTCTACCCCAAAGTGACGTACACCTGTGACAATAATTCGAGCCATTATCCCAAAATCTGCTTCAGCCCTTCGAATGGCATCTGAAATGGCAGCAACATGTTCTTTAGATGGTATGCCCGTCATTTTTTCAGCATGTAAAGGGGAGTACATCATCTCCACATATAGCGTTGATTCTAAAGCACAAGCACGTAAATAGTCATAAACCATGTCGTAATAGTCGATGGGTTGACGAATAATTGCTGATAAATCATCAAATGTTTTAAGGAAATCAAGGAAGTTATCACTGGGGTAGCTTTTGCCATCAGCTGAAAATAAATTTGGGTCTAGTTTTATCTTGTTACGAGCAGCAATTTTTTCAGCTAAATGAGGACTGATCGTGCCTTCAAGATGAACGTGGAGTTCTATTTTGGGGGTATTTGACATGGTATCAATGAATAGGGGCTTCACTTCAATATAGCATATTCTTATTACTAATCTACAATACGTCTAAACTACCGATAGGGTATAGCAGCAATGTATTCCAATGCCATATATCCTTGAAGGAGCTTGGCTCTATCTATATTCAGAATTTCAGACCGATTATGGGGGTTTAAAAAAACAATATTGACATATGTAAATTTATAGCTAGAGTTAATCATTTGCTGAATAATGTTGTAATCATGATGTTAATATTAAATGGAGAGTTAAAATGAGAGTAAATAATGCCAATTTACGTAACTTAATGTTTTCAGCTATTCTGGGTATTTTTTCAGTAACTGTGGCACATGCAGGAACATGTGTGGCAAAAAGGTGTTCCGATCTCAAAGATTGCAATAGCGCTTGTGGGTACTGTATGGATGCCTCCCCAGGTGGTAAAATAAAGGATGGAAGATGTGGGGGAAGTAGTGGCCAAACCAGTAAAGTGAAGTCAGCTGCTCGTTAGTAGCAGGGATTATTAGTGCTGTCTAATTAATTACAACCTCTTCTACATGTTTTTAAACAATGTAGAAGAGGTATTTTTGAAGTCAAAATAGCTTTAAGTTTTTTTGTATTCTAAAATACTGATTTGTGTTCAATGCGAAAATTATGTAAGATCTCATTAATTAGGTCAATTAAAGAGAAGTATGATGTCAAGTTTTGATATTGATAAGTTTTATGTCAGCCCATATGATAAATTCATGCGTCAATTCGATGCCACCCATGATTTAACCCCGTCACAGGTCAAGGAAATTCAAAAACATCAAAGGATTGCCGAATTAAGAGATAATTCAATTGAGAAAGATGGTCAAAAAACAATTTGGTCAGATTTTTAGTCATGTCGATTTGGTTTAAATCTTATACCCTTGATGACATCAATCAACGAAGTGCGAATACGCTGGCTGATTTTATGGGGATAAGATTCACAAGTATCCAAGATGATGCTTTAATTGCGGTGATGCCAGTGACCTCAACCATTAAACAACCCATTGGGATTGTACATGGGGGAGCTAATGTTGTTTTAGCTGAAACCGTTGCCAGTACTGCTGCCAATTTAGTGCTTGATATTGAAAAATATTATGCTGTTGGTTTGGAAATCAATATTAATCATATTCGTTCGGTGCGTGAAGGTCAGATTACGGCTAAAACATGGCCGCTTCATCTTGGGCGCAGTACCTCAGTGTGGCAAATTGAACTTCAAGATGAATCGCAACGTCTAACGGCAGTATCACGAATGACCGCCTCTATCCTTGCCCGTTAATAATGTTGATGAGCGCTTCTACAAATTGCTCATCTTGATTAAGACATGGGATATAATGAAAGTCCTTGCCCCCAAGTTTGAGCCATTGTTCTTTAAGTCCTATCGCTATTTCTTCAAGTGTTTCTAAACAATCAACACTAAAGGAAGGACAGGCTACTTTTAATTTATCAATCCCTTGAGCCCTTAATGTGGGTAACAACGCTTCAGTGAATGGATTAATCCAAGGGGTTTTGCCTAAGCGAGATTGAAAGCTTACACTGTATTGTTGAGTGGTGAGGCCCAATGCCTTGGCAAGGGCATTCGAGCTTGCATAAGCTTGGCGGCGATAACAGGCGCTAATGTCTCTAGTACAAGGCCCCTGACATATAGGTTGACAACCTAGGGTATGTAACTGTTTTTCAGGCAAGCCATGATAACTGAGTAAAAGATGGTGATCGGGTTTATTAGCGCGTTCAATAGATTGTTTAAGTGCTTCGATATAATCAGGATGCTCATAAAAATCACTGATGACTCTTAAATGTGGGATATGCTCACGTCTTGATAGGTATTTAAATACGTCTTCAATGCTTGAGCCTGATGTCGCTGAGGCATATTGTGGATAAAGTGGCAGAACAATAATTTCGTCACATTCAGCAAGTGTATCAAGGCCTTGTTCAATGCTGGGATTGCCATAGCGCATAGCTAAGACAACATGGTATTTCTCTTGTAGTCTGCTTTGTAAGGCTTGACTTAGTTTTTGGCTATGAATGAGTAAAGGGGATCCTTCTTGGGTCCAGATTTTACGATAGTTTTTAGCAGTATTAGGGCTTCGAAAAGGTGCTATAATACCATACACCAGCACGAAACGAAGTATTGTTGGTAAAGTTATTACACGTTTATCCATTAAAAACGTTTGTAGATACCGCCTCACATCTTGAGTTTTAGTTGATCTTGGTGTTCCTAAATTAATTAATAATACGCCTTTTTTATTCATATGGATCTTAAAATATGCTATAGTTGCAATCTTTATGGCACCATCTTAATTAAACCCGCCATCTCATGCAAGGAAAATAAAAGTCTTATGAAAAATGGTATATTTAGTCCAGCTGAACTAATAAGCAATCTGCCAAACCAATGCTCCCATAATAACGAGCAAAAACTTGCAAGCTTAACAACTGGTCGTAAAGAAATTAAAAAGCATTTTGCGCTTGCGGTTTCAATGATGTCGATGCATGAATATCGCATCACTTCTGATCAGCATAAAGATAAAGCCATATCTCTTGAGAGCATGAAATCAAGCTTAGAAAATGTTCATGGCTTTACGATGTTAAATAGACTACACCCTCATGAAAAAGAGCGAAATCGCTGTATGCAATTGGATGATGATTTTGAGGAGAATTTATCGGCAATTTTGGCAAAGCGTTTTGCCAAAGTGGATACTAAAAATCTAAAATTAGAAGAATATCCTGTGTCGTTGATTTTTGTTGGGCATGGTGCACCATCTTGGTTTTTTGCAGCCGATGGAGATTATAGACAAAAAAAAATAGGATTAATGTGGTTTGAGGATAAAATTGATACGCAGCAGTATGAAGGTTTCACATACCCTCATCTGATTTTAACCAAAGACAAGTTTTATTTTTTGAATCTAGAAAAAGGTGTGCATGCGCATCAAGTCAAGCCTGAACAATTATCAATTGAGGATAAAAAATTTGCAAATTTGAAACATTTTTTCAACCCAAGCCTGATGAAACAGGCTTACCAACACTATATTCCAGTACTGCTTCCCAAAGACATTGAACGCATTGAATTCTTACTTGGTTTTAGCATCAGTCAAAAAATTGCAGGCTCATTTCGGCGTAATGATTTTCTACAAGCTGAAATTAATGCTGCAGAAAAGACTGCCGCAATTATTTCTAAAGTTGAACAAAATACGCCAATTAAATTTAATTCAATGTTGTTGTTTAGTTGTCATTCAGCAGGTGAATTTTTTGATCCAAAAACTGGTGGATTTTCAATGTCATCAGCTCGAATTTTGAGTAATTTTATCAAGCACCCAGTTTTAGGATGCCTGGGGATCAATGAAGATGTTAAAACTTCAGGTTTACATGAGTTAGGCAAAGCAGAAGAACAAAAATATCGATTAATTGAAACTGTGGTTGTTTACCAAGATAAAAAAGTAATATGTGGACCAAAAAAAGATTTTTATCTGGCTGAAACTGTACTGCATGACTTTATCATTGATTTGGTTTTTGCTAATTTCTATCAGAAACACTATTTACTTGAGCATGTGCTAGAACGATTTGAACAAGATGTTGTCTCAGGAAATCATTTAAATAATCCAGATCATTTCGGAACGGCGCAGCTTGCGTTGATTTCTACAAAAATGAAAGCTTGATTTGAGCTGTTTTCACCTTTCAGTTATAATTAATTTAGTCTAACTTTTGGAGCAAATTGTGGCACGTGGAATTAATAAAGTCATTTTAGTGGGTAATGTTGGCGCTGATCCTGAAGTTCGTTATATGCCAAATGGCAATGCTGTTGCTAGCCTCTCCATTGCAACCTCAGAAACCTGGAAAGATAAACAAACAGGTGAAAAGCAAGATAGAACAGAATGGCATCGTGCGGTGTTATATAATCGTTTGGGTGAAATTGCAGGCGAATATGTTAGAAAAGGTGCCAAGATTTATGTTGAAGGCAGTTTAAGAACACGTAAATGGCAAGATCAGCAAGGTGTTGAACGTTACACCACAGAAATCATTGTGAGTGACATGCAATTACTTGATGGCAGAGGAGCGACTAGTGGTGATGTTGCACCGCAAGCTTCACAAAATCGTTATCAGCCTAAAGATAGACCACAGGCTAATGCTCAGCAAGCAGCGCCCAGTCCAATTTCAGAACCAGAAGGTTTTGAACTGCTAGATGATGATATCCCTTTCTGAATGACATAAACCTCATATGTGCCTTATATTCACGTCTGTGGATATAAGGAACCAAGGCTTAAAGAGGGGTTTGTTGCTGTTGAATATATTGTTTGATGATTTCAAGCATAAATATTCTTGTATAAGTTTAACCACTTGATAATACCCATTATGGGTATTATAATACCCA
>RGPR01000333.1 GCA_010030245.1 Gammaproteobacteria bacterium | reverse complement strand
ATAAAGATTTTCCTGCTCGAGGTAGGGAAGCATAAGCGGGCCCCAGCTATAAGCAAGATTTGGTGCAGGAGGAAATGCAACAAAATAGGCGGGGGGCAAAGCCTGATAAGTGTTTTCGTAATTGAAAAAGGCAAGCCCAAGCTGTTTTAGATTATTGGAACATTGCAAACGAGATGCAGCTTCACGAACTTTCTGAACCGCAGGTAAAAGCAAACCAATAAGAATTGCAATAATTGCAATCACCACCAAAAGTTCAATCAGGGTAAACCCACGCCTGGTTTCCCTTTTAAACCTTGCTGATGAACAATTGATTAATTTCATTTATATTTTTCCTAAAGATACCTTAAATAATAAAAAGACAAATAACTATAATTTGTAGGTCATTAAACCATTAAGAATATATTATCAAATTCTTGCAAATTTTTGATGGGGCGAACATCTCATACTAGTTATATGATATTTGACACATTTAAACCAATTTAATGCCAAAAGTGGCCCTGCTAGAACACTATGGATAGTGCAACTATTATTTCAGGGAGAATTTTTTGCCCGTGGTCAATTTGCCGATCACTGCGGAAACTGCACCCAGGCGATTGTTCGCCTTCGATCTACTGATGGTGCAGCCGATGAAGGATGGCTTGATGGATTTTCTGCGCGTTGCTTCGAGAAGATTAACAAAGAGATCTGGGTGAGCATCAAGGAGTTTGCCAATGATAAAAATACGCTCTGGGTTGAAGAGATTGACAACCGTTGCGACTCCGGTGGAAATATGATCAATCATTAAATTGATTTCATTCATGGCATCAACAGCGCCACCGCGAAAAAGGTTTACCGCCCCCTGAATATCAATCTTGGAGTCTGTAAGCTTGGCAATGGTCTTGCAAAAATAATCATCGGTGGCAACCGAATCAAGGTTGGCCCCTGTTTTATCGATGGGAAGTTTCCCGAGATTTCCAGCGAGGCCCAAATGCCCCTGCAGTTGCTGGCCATTCAAAACAACACCCAGGCCAAAATCATGGG
>RGPR01000332.1 GCA_010030245.1 Gammaproteobacteria bacterium | reverse complement strand
CTAATTTATTTGCTGCTTTTGGTAAACCTACCCTGATATGACAACCAAAAACCTCTTGAGCATCATCGATGATACCATCTAAAAGTGAACCACCACCAGTTAAAACTAAACCTTTAGACATATGCACAAATAAATTGTTTTGCTGAATCTCATCATAGGCGATGCTAAAAATTTCTTGCGCTCTTGCTCTGACTATAGCCCGCAAATAATTTTGTTCATCTTGATTTAATGAACAAATATTGTGCTTAAGTTTTTCAGCTTCACCTAATGTTGTATTAAAACCTATAGCCACATCTTGCGTTAAATGATTACCAGCTGAAGGTATAACGAATGTATGCTTGAGAGCACCTTGATGATAAAGAGCAAAGTCTGAAGTACCGCCACCGATATCTATTACAGCAACGCCAAGCTCACGCTCATCTTTTGTTAAAACAGATTCAGCAGATGCTAACTGCTCTAAAATTACATCAGAAACAGTAACGCCTGCAAGCTGACAGCAATTAATTAAATTTTGTACTGTAGCTATTGATCCTGTAATAACATGAACCCAACTTTCAAGCCTTACGCCATACATGCCAAGCGGATCTAATATTTTATCTTGGCCATCAACAGCATAAAATTGTGGTATAACATGTAATATCTGCTGCCCTTCTGGAATTGATATTGTACTTGCCGAATTTAAAACATTAGTAATATCAAAACTTTTAACTTCTTTGCTTTTTATGGGAACAGCACCGTGTGAATTGAATGAATTTATATGGCTTCCTGATATACCAATAGTCGCGTGCTCAATTTTAATGCCGGAAATAAATTCAGCTTCAAAAATAGACTTTTTTATTGAAGAAACAGTTTTTTGAATATCGACAACTACTCCCTTTTTTAAACCATCTGATGGAGATGATGCTACCGCCAACAATTCAATTTCTTCATTGTTCATTGCTTTGTAATAAATTGTTAATAATGATAACTGAATGTTCATTTCTTCTCCTTTTTTATCCCCTAACCTAATTTCTTTTATTT
>RGPR01000331.1 GCA_010030245.1 Gammaproteobacteria bacterium | reverse complement strand
ATTCTTGCCCACTTAAGTGTTTTTCGAATTTAAATCCCCATATCTGTTGATCTTTATCCGCTAAATTGAGCTGGTTGGTCTCAGGATAACAACATCCAATCTTTTTAAGATTATGCTGAGGGTTGAAAGTCTCGGAATCGAGTTTTTTTAACTTAATGAGCTCCTTATCCAAGGTGTCCCACTGCCGAATAATATTGGGGCGTATTACCATGTCGGTTTGGGCTACTATCATTGACCAGAGACAAGAGATAATACGATTAAATAATAATTCTTTTTCTATGTCTCTATCTCTCGATTGTTGTAATGAGGCCATATATCTATTCTTTGTCTTTGTCGTAACATGATATCTATATAAATTTTGATTTTAAGTGATGTGAATATTAGGCAAGAATTTGGGCTTGCCAAGGATTTAGATTTTTCTTTGAAATCAGTTTTAAATTCATGATGCGGGAGTGTGTACAGTTTTTGTTTTCCTTATTTTTGCCAGGCTCTAACCAAGATCATGGGCTGATTAATCTCTAGTATCTTTCTCGTCGACCAGAGTCTCTTACTCTTCTTGACGTAAATTTTAAAATGCTATCTTAACAGCTATCATCGGTGGGAGTAGCTGCTGATGGTTTGGGCAGGCTTAGGCGAGGGCGGCAATCCCGCTGAGCCTGCCCATTAATTTGTAGAAAAATTTTCATTCGGCGAGAGTTTTTTAAATATGAAGGGTATTTTAGCCTCAATGAGCATACATTGGGGCCTGCAGTAGGTTGGTCTTTTGTTGTTAATATTGATTCCTTTGATAAAGTTTTAGGAATTTTTTAAAATTTTATATCTTATCTCATGAAGCGCATTCTTATGTATTCGAAGTAATCACTATAAAAAAGCAATGGCTTGGCTAGAGGTTCTTTTTTTAAGTTAGCGAAGGTCTGTATGCTTGCCCCAAATCTTTAAGATGACACCTTCAAACCTATAAACTGATGCCGTTTGGGTTAATCCGGCATAGCTTACGAGCAGAAATTTTATTGATTTATA
>RGPR01000034.1 GCA_010030245.1 Gammaproteobacteria bacterium | reverse complement strand
TCTTGATCATGCTAAAGAGCTTGGTGATCCTGTACCTGCTATGCCAGTGATATTCCTAAAACCGCCAAGCGTTTTAAAGCAAGCATCTAGCTGGAATGAGGAAATACATCTCGATTTTCCTTCCCAAGATGACGCCGTACAACCTGAATGTGAAATTGTGATTCAAATGGCTTGTGATGGTTATAAAATGACTCATAACGAAGCGAAATATGCCATATCAAGCCTAACATTGGGGCTTGATATGACCTTAAGAACTCGCCAATCAGAACTAAAAAGCTTAGGTCATCCTTGGACAACAGCAAAAGTGTTTCAAAATGCAGCCATCATTGGTCCATGGATTCCATACGCTGATTTTAATGATCACATGGAAATTACATTTGAGCTTTTAATTGATGGTAACATTAAACAATCTGCAAAAGGCTCTGACATGATGATGCATCCTGTAGATTTATTGGTTTATATTAGTCATTTTTTTCCTTTAAAATCTGGTGATATTATTTATACAGGCACACCAGCAGGAGTAAGCTCAATAAGAAAGAACTCGATAGCAAAATTACTCTGGGGAATGTATTCTTTTGGCGTAAAATGGATTTGAGCAGTCAAATAAGAATAAATGGATTGTGAATTCAAATATACCAATAAGCCTGATTATAATAATAATCAGGCTTATTGGTATCGAATATACTTATGGACCACTAAGTCTTTGTTCTGGTCTAACCTCTTTGAGCTTCTGCAGAAGATTCTGTTTGTTGTTGTTTGGTTAAACCTTTTAAACCATGCATAAACTCTGAATTTTCCAATAAAAACAAATTTTCAGTCTGAGATCTAACCTGAGGTTTGAAAAAAGACTCAAAAAAATTCCGTGTTGGGTATTGTGAATCATCTAAAGCCCCAAAAGCTATTATCCTTGATGATAAATCAGGGCTACCAAGAATCTCTATAAAACTTAAATCTGGTGATGATGATAAAAATAAAACAAGTGATAATGTTCTTGCGGAGAAAAACTGTTAGAATAACCAGTTCAGTGGTGGCTGTTCAATATTCTATGTTTACCCTCACCTTCATCTTCACCTTCACCTTCACCATGAAGGTGTTTGTCTTCGGTTCTCATTACATGTGATTCAAGCTCCTTAAAAGAGATCGAATAAAATCCATTGTGCTCGGTTTTTTGTCCATTTATCTCAAGTGAAATGGTTTCTTTTCTTTGTTTTAAATAAGCAACGTAATCATTAGCAAATGTTATTGCTTTTTCATTCAGTGTATCTAAAACTATAATTTGATGTTTAGATCTAATATTATCAATCATATCTATTATTGTTAATAATAACGTCATATCAGATGATTGAGTCACTGCAGATCCAGATAATGTTGTAGATATAATCCCTGAGCTATTTATGATGTCATATTCAATACCAGAACGTGACTTACAAGCTTGCGATATTGCTGATAATTCAATCTTTTTGGGCTTTTGGTGTATTTTATCTATAATATTCATTTTAATTAAACTATCTGGATAACTGAAAGCTAAAATATGCTCAGGGTTTGCATCTTTTATGGAATTGACTGGGTTAATTGAGCTTATTGCTGGAGTCCCCTCTCCTTTAATTTTTAAGCTTTCGTCTGTGCGTTGCGAATGATTAGATATTTTTGAGAGTCTCCTAGATAGCAATTCTGTAGTGTCAGCTTCTTCTTCTAATATTTTTCCATCAGTTCTCTTTAATTGTTCCTGTAATTCACTCTCTAAACCAAGATATTGTTGTCTCAGCCATTGTATATCCTTTCTTTTTATTTGTTCCTCTTGTTTCATAACTTCATAATGATGGAGCACTTCGTTCATCATTGCTAAGGCAGGATCTAGCTCTTGTGGGTTGAAAAAATTAGCAATTCTAGCAAGAATGCTGTCTGTTAATTCAGTCAACATGATGCTTTTTAAGTCTTTAATATAGAATATCTTCAATTTTGGTGAAATATCATTATTATTGTGAATGCGACTTAAGGCTAATAGATACTTTTTATTTTCGAAATCAGGACACATCATTATCCTGTTAATTTTAACACTTAAAGCATCAGTGTTTTCTTCTGCTAAATCCGGAGTAGCAAATAATTGTGCTACATAATTTTCATCATATTCCTTAAGTACTGTTGGTACCGATGCACTTGATACTTCACTGTTTTGTAGCTTTTTTTTAACCAAAAGAAGTTCATGCCGCTTCTTAAGCATGCTAGCAGTACTTACTAGTAGATTATAGGTGTTTCTGCTACGAAATTAACCTTGTTCCCATTTTTTTGTAAATCATTGAGTATTTTTAAAAGTTTGATTAAATATTCTAAATTATGCTCTGATTTAAGTAAACTTGCTTTTTTCCCGATATTTGCAAGGATTATTTTTTCTAAATCAGGCGCAATAGCATACTTAAGCGCACCTGGTTCAAACGGAATCATAATATTCTGATACTTTTTCCAATGTTCTGCAGCATATTGCTTCAAACCATTTGAGTCAGGGGGCTCTTTTAACCAATCATCAACCAAACGACGACTGGCAATGATAGCTTCTTTACCGCTGTTATCAGCGTTAAAATTCCAAAGATAACCTTCAGAAGTATAGATATCGACATCATTACAATTAAAATTCATAGACATCTGTTTTGATTGAAATGCTTTGTTAAATTGTAAAAAACCAGCCAATGATCCTTTAATGCCCCATATATAACCATCAGGTCCATATTTTTTGTACTCAGCAAAACCACCCGTAAAAGCTTCTTTAGTTTTATATTTATTTAGTCTAGACGCTTCATCAGTCCCTTCAAACAATTCATGAAATTTATCATATTTAATAGCTGTACTTTCAGGATCATCAAATGCTCTTCTATCACCCATATATTCAACAACACTAGCATGTCGTCTAAGATTCAAACCAACTACAAAATCATAAGAAACTTTAACGGTGTTCTCTTTGTTTGTTTTCAATGAAGTTTCTAAATCTTTGATTTGTTTTATTCTTTTCTTAGCATCTGTTTTTGCTGAAAAAACCTCAAAAAACGCATCTTTAGAAAAAGTTTCAGGTATAACTAGGCCAAGATTGGGATCATTCTGTGCTATGACCAGCTCTAAAATTTTATCTTTGCAAGGATCTAATATTTTCTTACTATGATCATATAAATCTTCAACCTCTACCCCATGCTCTATACAAAAACTTTTAATCACTTGCTGCATTTGATTAAGTTCTCTTGGAATGCCACCATCCACCCAACCCATCCAATATGTTGGATCAGCTGGCTTAGGGGTTGGTGTTTGATATTCACGTTCTAAAGCTTGATTACCGGAAGTAGATTTACCAGCACCTGATGCACCTGACAAGATTTGAAATAAAAATTCACCTGGTGGTTTTGTGCCATAATACGGTTTAACCGCATGTTTTACTAAAGCTTCTAAAAACTCCTGAGAGTTAACTTCCTCTTGCAATGCTTCTTTGAACAATTTTAGCCCTTCTTTACCGAACAAGGATTCCATAGTATGGATTTTTTTTGTTACAAGTTTATCCAGTAATGATGATTTTTTATTTTCTTGAAGAAACTGGGTAATTTTCTGCACCTCAATTGGATTAAAACATGTGGTTTTCAGTGTATTTGCATTGATTTTATCTAATTTAGTAGTTAATGTCTCATCCTTGCTACGTTGAATGAAGCTAAAATCCTCCATACTAAAATTTTCAAACACAGGAATTTGTTCTACTGATTGTTCATAGTCCTTAATAAATGATAAAAAAGCTCTACGTGCTCTTTTATCACTCACATTACCTTTTTCAACACTGGGCAAACTTAGTTTAGTACTATTGACAGAATTATATATAGCTCCCTTAGGATCTTCATAAGAAAAATATGCTGCTATTTCTTCAGGTATTTGCTCGCTCGAACCTAATAACTTTTGATACATTTTCTCAAATGCTGATGTATCTACTGCTTTGAACGTTTTATTTTTCTCTTTATGTGCTTGAAGACCTGATACCGAATCAGTCTGGATATTAACCATATCCTGAGCTTCAGTTTTATTGGTGTTGAATTGATCTAAAAAGCCACCTGTTTTGGTTCCTGTTTTCGGATCTGAACCTTGATCTATTCGTGAGACGGCTGTTACGGCTGCGCCGTTACAACGTGTCTTGTTATATAAAGAATCGAGTTCATTTAATTCTACCGTCGATGTTAAAAATGTTGCAATACGACCTAATATGCCGCCAGTACGCTCATTGCCACTTTTGCATCCAGCAATTAAATTTGCTTTTGCATGAGCAAGTATACCAATGCATGTCGCTGAAGTTTTAGCATGTTGGTGTTCTGCAGCAGAGTCTTCTTTAAATCTTTCATAAAGAAATTTTTGTGCTTTGTTAATCTGAGGATTTTCTTCAGAAAAATCAGGGGTAGTTTGCTTTAAAATCTCATAAGCCTTATTGAAGGCTGACGAGTTTTTATCTTTATAAGCAGTAACTAATGTTTGTAGCTCTTTATTATCTTTTCCATATAATAAAATAGCTAGAGCAATTAAATTACTTTGAGCAACTTGATGCATTTTAGGGTATATGATTTGTGGAAATGCTTTCAAAGAAATTTCACGCCCAAACGTGTTGGTTGGTGTATTTAAGGTAAAAAACATCTGACCAATATCATCTTTTTCTTTATTAAATTCGTATTGGGCATCAATTAAGGTTTTGAGACGTTGGGTTTGTTGATTATCTTTATCATCAGCAATACCACTTACAAAGTTTTTTAAAAATGTTGTAGGACTGAGGCTTATATTCGAGTAAGCATCATGAGTTGAGGCATATAAATTGTAGATCAAAGGTTCAGCTTGTTGTTGACGAGCATTTACCATAAACTGTTGAATTATATCTTTGGTATTGTTGATATTGTCTTGTTCTTTTTTATCCTTATCATATTTTATTTTTAAAATTAAACCGGCGGCAATCCCGATAAGGGCAAAACCAAGTGGTGGAAATACGAATGTCCCTGCCAGGATAAGCCCTCCTAAAACACCTGCCACAACGACCATCGCTTTTGCGTATCTAGCATCTTTCCAACTGACAGGATTTGAAACCAGATGACTGGTTCGATAACCTTCAAAAATTGTTTTTTCTTCAACAGAACCGTCGGTTTGTATTTTTTTAACGATCATGCTTACTTTGGATACGGCAGGACCATTCTTTTTATCATGCGCAGTGATTTTGGTACTTTCAATTTTTTCAATGAATGTTTTTCCATCTTCACCAGGAGTTTCTGTGATATCGATAGTGTTTTCACCAAAAGCATTGGTTGTTTTTCGAAATTTTCCTGGGGAAATGATGATCCCAGCTTCCTCCAATCTGTCTTTTAGGAGTTCGTCTAAAGAGTTTTTTAATGGTTTGATTTCTTTATTTAGCTGAGTATTTAAGCTTGAAACATCAATCGTGCCATCTTGATTAATATTAGTTTCGATAGCTTGTTTAAATATTGTGTTGATGTCGTCTTTTTTTGAGTCGATAAAGTTCTTAAATAATGCATCAATGCTACTTAATTCTTGTTTAAGATGAGCGTCAATTTTAGCTTTTTTAGCATCAATCTGATCAGTATTTTGAACTTTTTTTGGGTCACTAAGATTAGCTATTTGTTTTGCTGCTTCTTGTTGATAACAGGCTTTAATACTACTAGTGACCTGGGCATAATGATAGAAAAAAAGCCCTTCAAAATCGATAATAGCAAGACGTTGTTTTTTAAAAGATTCTATAAATTTATCACCGTCTATCTCAGGGCTTACAATTGTTGTATTTGGTAGAAGACTTGCAATATAGGTGTGATCATCCTCCGGGATCTTTTTTATGATAACGACACTACCATCTTTTTTTTTATAGACCTTCCTTTCATAACCTTGACTGGTTTGTCCTTCGAGCCACAGCGTATCTGTTTCTGAGGAAACAGTTGGGAAACAAACCCTGTCGGTTCTTTTCGCCATGATGCTCTCTAATAAATCAGAATATATCTACATTATACAACACTTTCTGCGATCTGTTTCAAGGGCCAGTAAATTGCGAATTGATTGATGAATAAATGCCAGGTATCACAACGTTATTTAATTGTGTTTAACACTTGATGATTAGGCATCACTAGTTCACCAGCAATTTTAGTTCGATGAACAATTTTTTGTGTATTGGTTTTTTGATCCCAAAATGCCAACTGGTGATCATTATTAACATAACGTATTTCAAGAGTTTGACCAGCGTTATCAACAACCGTTGCGTAGATTTTAGGATGTCGTTTATTCCAAATTTCATGCCTATGAGTAATTGACTGTTTATTCACCAGCTGCTCTTGATGAACTTTAGGCCTTGACGTTGAGTCAACTTGGATTAAGGGCGCCCTATCCTTGTCATCATTGTTTTCAATAAAAACATACTCATCTACTGTAACTGCTTCGCTATGCTCTTTTTGCACATAGACATACTCTTCGCTGTCTTCGCTTATCTTGCCATGAGGAATTGATGAAATTGTCGGTTTAAAAAAATTTGTAATCCATCTTCGCATTAAATTTCCTTGAAGTCTGAAAGTAAGCAACTGATTGATAATACCCAAAAAAACTCATGATTACTACTTCCAAGCTTTTCTAAGAAAAAATTATAAGCCATGTTAAAACTTTCTAATTTTTGCAACTTGCTGATGGATAACCATCAATATTTTTTCATATATAGGCGAAGGTTTATCAATCGTTTGAATAAGCATATTCGCTTCAGTTAATACAATTTCTGCAGTATTTTTTAGTTGTTGAATTAAAAAATCTCCCTTCATACCGATGTCAAAAGCGAGCTTTTCCCAATTTTTTTTCTGAATAAAAGGATTCGCATATTCCCCTCCTATTTTCATGGCCATCTTATCTTTAAGCGTTTTAGAATAAACCAAAGTTGAGAGCAAATCATAACATGGCGCAAGTGTGATGCCATTTTCTAAATATAAAATTGAAAAATTTTTACCATGCGCATCTGTATTACCGATAATATAATTTAAAAAAACCAATTTTAATAATCTGAGTTTATCCATTCCTGGCATTTGGCCTTGTTGAATCAAATGATCTAAGGCTTTAAAGCATTCTCTTAAGGATGGCCCCCCTTCATTTTCATATTTGATTTCAGGGGGAATATTTAAAATTTGACAAAAATCTTCCTGGTGTAAGCGTTTAATTTCACCATTGATTATGATGCGATCATAACGCTCAACAACATAAAAATCTTCATCAATAAGCTTTAATAAACGTACATTTGGTGTTTTTAATCCAATTTTTTGGGCCAATTTCATGCAAAAGTATTCATTCTGGACAGTCAGGTCAAAACCTTTAATTGCGGGTTTTATTAGATTGGTGGAAGGTGTATGGCCCTTAGGAATAGCAACTTTATGATTAACAAAGCAAATCATTAATTTACATTGCGCGCCTGCTGCTGAAATTCTAATATCTTCTTGACCAGCTAAAAAAGGTCTTTGTTGGAGCGAATGCATCATTTCAAGTGCTTCTTCATCATTAAGCACTAAATAGCGAGCTTCAGTATCGGGAGCATCATTGAAGGTTTTTACTGATATCGCCCCTGCGCATTCTCCACCTATCGCCTGTAATAAACCAAAGGTGTTTTTTTCTGATAATTGCAAAAAGCCTGCCAAGCGATGCCGCACCCCTTCATCTGGTAATAATCCTGAAAAAAAAGGATATACTATCTGATGCGTATATATATCTGAACTTAGCGGCATAGTCACTGAAATTGCTCGTGCTTTTGGGTCGCTAAGATATTGTTGATGGTAGACAAAACTCAAGCGACCATTTTCGGATATTAGTTGTCCGGTGTATTTATCATGTAGAAACACTGATAATTCTTTACTCATCGTTACATATCCCAAGTTTGAATTGTTTCTAAACCGACCCCTAAGACATTCAATACCAATATCACTTTGGCAACTTGCGCTGTTGGTTTTGCATTTTCTAATTCTGAAATAAAGCGCCTGCCAAGACCTGATATGCCAGCAAGTTCAGTTTGAGTCATTCTTTGTTTTTTTCGAGTTGATTTAATAACTTTTGCTAAATCTTGGATATTTTGAATAGAAGTTCTTAACATGTCATGTAACCGAAAGGGAGCATTAGTATATAGATAGCATATATTTTTTCAAAATGATACTGATGGGTAACAAAATAATTTATTTCATAATCTTTCTCCATTATTTATCCCGATAAGGAGCATAAAAATCAATATCCATTTATCTAAACCTATGGCAATATAGTACCCAGTGACGCAAACAAGGAGAATAAATATGCGCATGTTTTCAATAATTGGCTTATGCCTATTGGGATTTAGTTGTTTTGCTTCTTCACCCAAGGGATGTCCTCAAACCAGAGCCTGTAAAGAAGATAAAAATTGTAAAATTTATGGGTTTAAACACAATTGCCATGCACAGTGCGAACAACGAACCCTACAATTCCCTGATAAGACTTCTATACAATGCCCCTTACAGTGTCTCTGTCCAAAAGCATAATTAAATTGCAGGAATCAAGGATTCCTGCTTTGTTTAAAATCTAAGTTTTGTTAAACTCTAATTTTCTTAAATATCTTTTATCATATGCATGATTTGTCTCTAAAAATCCGTTTTTGGCTTCCTTGCTTTTGGCTTGCATCAATTCCTTTAGGCCCAAGCATTCAAAGCATCTTACTGGTCATAACTTTAATAAGCATCTTGATTGATATAAAACACTTTTCTCAGCTAAAGTATATGATGCGCGAACAGTGGTTTATATTCTTAATTTTGGCGATAGGATACAGTTTGCTGAGCTTGATTTGGACTCCTGCAATTCAAAGTGAAAGCATTTTCTATATCAAAAAAAACCTCGATTTACTATTGATACCAATCCTTGCACTTGCATTCCAAGATGAAGCGCAAAAAACCCTAGCACTCAAGGGGTTTTTAATAGCCGCGTTTATTCCGGTACTCATCGCCATTTATCTAAAAACATTTAATACTTCTATTCATGGTGATTTTGATCAGGGTCATATTTTTTATAATCATATTATTACTGGATTTTATGCAGCAATAGCCGCATTTATCAGTCTTCAATTTTTCATTATCGAAAAAAAACGTCTTTATGCCCTGGCATTTATACTGTTTAGTATTCAATGTTTGTTTTTAAATACGGGACGTTTTGCCTACTTACTCTATTTTGCGTTACTAGGTCTTAGCATATATGCCTATATACCTAAAAAATACATTTTCATAACCATCTTCATTGCATTGATGATTTTAATCGCAGGGATTGGCTTTAGCCCCGTCATAAAAACCGGTATCAATAGTTTTTTACAAGACATTCAAAAATATCAACATGGCGATAAACAAAGTTCACTTGGCTACAGACTTCAATTTCATGCTTTTGCCATCCAACAATTTTTGCATCATCCCTATCTTGGCAATGGCATTGGTGGCTTTGATGCCCTTTTTAACCAACTATCACCGGTGCCATCATGGGAATTTAAGCCAAATACCCATAGCCAATATCTATTATTCGCTTGTGATTATGGTTTATTAGGTTTATTTTTTTGGGGTGGATTTTTTTATTATTTAGTGATTAATTTGAAACAAGCCCCCTTCCTACATGTTATTTTTTATGGCTTTATGCTCGCTTTAGGCCTTAATTTCTTCACCGATAATATGTTATATGCCTCACCAGGACATCTACTCATGGCTTTGGCAGCAATTTTTTATTCACCATTAACTAAGAAGAAGCAATGATCTCAGTCATCATTATTACTAAAAACGAAGAAAAACATATTGCTAGATGCATCAGCTCAGTGGGTTTTGCAGATGAGGTCATCGTGGTTGACTCAGGGAGTACTGACAATACTGTGAATATCGCAAAAGAGCTTGGAGCAAAAGTCTTCATTAGAACAGATTGGGAAGGCTATGGTATTCAAAAACAACGTGCACTGAATGAATGTACGCAGCAATGGGTTTTGTCTCTAGATGCCGATGAATTCATTGCTAATGATCAAGAAGCCAAAAAAATTCAAGCCGCCATTTTAAACGATTCAGTAGATGCATATCGACTTAAAATCTTGATGATGTTTAATACACAAGTACTCAAACATGCAGGAAAAGATACTAAACACATCCGTTTATTTCAACGTGAAAAAGCTAAATTTAATGAAAACATTGTGCATGAAAAGGTATGCTTAAGCCCAGGTGCCAGAATTAAATCGGCCAATGCGACAATTATCCATGAAAGTTATAGCTCATGGGAAGAAGCTTTGTACAAATTAAATAACTATTCAAGTTTATCGGCTAAAATGAGCAAGCTAAAAAAATCAAGTATCCAAAAAGCCATCTTTGCAAGCCTGTGGATGTTTTTCAAAAACTACATTATCAAAACGTGGTTTATGGACGGAAAAACTGGCTTTACCCTTGCGGTATATCAAGCACAAGGATCATGGTACCGTCATTTAAAAATGGCGACTGAGAAGAACTAACATCCTCCGCAAAGCAAATGCTGATATTGTCTTTAAATATGGTTACCTATTCCGATGATGTTGATCACTTGTAGAAAAGCGACGTCTAATTTAATTTTACTATAAATCTTCCTTTTTGCCTCTTTTTTTAGCTATTGTTTCACGCTCGGAATCACTGATCCACTTGTCTCGGAATATGCACAAGTACCTCCATATAACACCCCCCCTAAATGTTAAACATTTAGGCTGAATAATAACCATGTGTGACAAAATCATTTTGTTACCAATGTGACATTTTCATCTTGGTACAACATTGTTATAAAAAATTTATAACATGTTTAATATTAATACTATACTAAAAGGGAGATACTTCATACATGTGGAGAGTTATAAGATAATGATTACTCATAAGCAATTAATACAACTGGCGCAAAAATTTGGTTATCCTGTAAATGATGCAGGTATTTGCCACGGCTTTACTATGCGATGGATTGAGGCAGTATTAACAGGCGATACAAAAAAATTTGAGGAAAGATTATTTCATATTCACCATCGTATAGATGGTTGGCTACAATCCTCAATAATTAAACATCCAAAACAGTCGGACGCCTTCGAGAGCAAATACTGGGACGTTAAAGCATTTTTTGAAAGTTTATTACTATTCCAAGAGCGCGATTCGGGTAGACAGATACTAGGTTCATTCATTCGTCAGGACGATATCGAAAAGCTCTCCGTGATTGCCTCATCTGATAAAATGAGAACATATCATGGAGAGAGTGCATCTGTAGAAGAAATATCTGATGAATCCTATTTACAAAAAACTGATCCATTATGCTATGCTGAATTTGAACAACAATCTATTAAACCCCTTTTAACCACTCTAAAAGGGGTAATAAACCGTTCTGCTTATAAAAGTTCCGTTCCCTTTACACTATCCTTGATGGATTCGACAGGGAATATGCATGCTGCTTGTATCAGTTATAACCCAATTGATAACACATGGCAATTCATGGATGTAAATACATTACCACTCAAAAAGCCTACAGATATTGACAGCGTTATCAAACAAATGCCAACTCCTTCAAATTTTCCATCCTATAATTTTTCATCCTTTACAATTTGTGCTATTTTACCAGCTAGAGATACAAAGGCTCAAAATTTAATGAGTGAATTGGGTAAAATAGGAACAACTCTATCCCTCACATCAAAAAAAGAGGAATGCTTATTCCTTGCAGCATGTGTTGGGGATATTCGAAGCGTTGCTTCATTGTTAGATAAAGGAGTAGAACCTAATTATTACACATCAGATTATTTTTATCCACTTCATATTGCTACGCAAAATGGCCATGTTAAAATCGTAGAGCTACTCTTAGCTAAAGAACCAAATGTGAATATATCAAACGAGCGGGGATATTACCCACTTCATATTGCTGCGCAAATTGGCCATGTTGAAATCGTAGAACTACTCTTAGCTAAAGAAGCGAAGTTCGATAAAGAAAACTTCTTTGGTTATAAGCCAATTGATCTTGCTGCGCAACATGGCCATGTTAAAATCGTAGAGCTACTCTTAGCTAAATATAAAGACATGGATTACAAAGAAGATTTTAAAATACTTCATCTTGCTGCAAAACATGGCCATGTTGAAATCGTAGAGCTACTCTTAGCTAAAACACAAATAGAAGCTTCGGATGGTGAAAGCGCACTCCTTAATGCAGCGCAACATGGCCATGTTACAATCGTTGAAAGATTGTTATCTGCAGGTGTAAATATAAATAGCACAGACAGTATAAGTAATACCTCGCTCGCGCTCGCAGCGGTAAATGGACATCTTCCTGTTGTTGAAGCACTCTTAGCTAGCGGCTCAAGTGTTAAAGAAAAAAATAGTAGCGGTGATACAGCGCTTCATCACGCTGCTGAATATGGACATCTTGAGGTTGTTAAAGAACTCATAGCTAGCGGCTCAAGTGTTAAAGAAACAAATAATAGAGGTGATACAGCACTTCATCTCGCTGCGGAAAAGGGACATCTTGCTATTGTTGAAGTTCTCTTAGAAAGGGACGCGATGGTTGAATCAAAAAATACCAACGGGAATACAGCTATTGATCTTGCTTTAAAAAATAGATATTTCGATATTGCAATGGAACTAATTGCAAAAGACGCAAAAGTTGGTAGTGAATATATTAGGAATGGTAACACCCTACTTCATCTAGCTTTAGAAAATCAAAATTTTCCTGTTGTTGATAAACTGATAAAAAGGAACTCCACTTCATCACGCTGCAATAAATGGACATCTTGAGGTTGTTAAAGAACTCATAGCTAGCGGCTCAAGTGTTAAAGAAAAAAATAGTAGCGATGATACAGTACTTCATTACGCTGCAATAAATGGACATCTTGAGGTTGTTACAGAACTCATAGCTAGAGGCTCAAGTGTTAAAGAAAAAAATAGTAGCGGTGATACAGCGCTTCATCACGCTGCTGAATATGGACATCTTCCTGTTGTTAAAGAACTCATAGCTAACCGTTCAAGTGTTAATGAAAAAAATAGTAGAGATTATACAGCACTTGATCTCGCTGCAAAAAGCAAAAATAAAGCAAAAAATAATATTGTTACATTTTTGTTAGGAAAAAATGCAGCGGTAACTCTTGAGACAGCAAATCCATATGATGATCCTCTCATACATAGATTATTCGATATCTTGCGTACACATGCAGATCAAATGTATAAAGAATCAATTAGGCCATTAATTATCACACTAGAATCTCAAGATCAACTAAGTCATAAACTTACAAGCCTAAAATCTTTTAAGGAAAAAAGTTTGAGGAATAGGAGTATAGAACAAGTTGAAAAAGCAATACCAGCATTAAGCTCATTGTGTAAATATATTCAGTCAGGTATAAACTCACGTAACATGCCGCTATTTTACTCAGCAACTCGTGCCATACTGGATGAAACTATTAGAGACTTGGAAAGCTTGGAAAGCTTGGAAAGAGAAATTGAACAGAGACCAAACCCTAAAAATAATTTCGCTGGGGGCGTTATTTAAACTGAACAAATAAGCTATTTTGATAGGTTGCAGTAAATTGGGTACATACCGCCAATTCGTGTCAAATTTCAATCACTGCATATTCCGAAGATGTTGATCACTCCTAATTTAAATATTAATTAGCCAACATAAGCTGATGTTTTAGGGCGCATTAGATAAAAGTCGCTTGATTAGACGCAATAAAATCAAACAAATCACGCAAACAGCGGTTAAAATATAAACCTGCTTCATAAATCCTACTGCGTAGAGTGCTTTCATTTGCATGATACTCATGTTTAAATCCGGAATAGCTGTCAATGATGCTAGTTTTCCAGATAAATAGGCGCCTATGCCTAGGGTGACAAAAAACATTCCAACCATGGTGCTGACTTTATGTGTATTTGACAACAGACTAACAGCAGCTAATCCTACAGGGGACAATAAAATTTCTGCTAATGAAATCATTAGATATATAGGTATAAACAATAATGGACTAAACTGGAAGTCACCTGGCATCAATACACACATCAGCGCAATTGTGAGATATGAAATAAAAATGAGTCCAACAGCTATGGTGAATTTTTTTGCACTAGCAATGCCAATTTCTTCATCAGTCATGATGTTTTTTCTGATGGCAAAAAAAGATCCAAATATAATTAATCCTATGCTCTGAATACTGATGTAATATGGCGGATAAAATTGAAGTCCAAATAAGCTAGATTTAACAATTCTAACCACAAACAAGGTTAATGACATAAACATTTGGAAATAGAAAGACCAAAACATGGTGGATATTATACATAAAAGACCAATAGTGAGGGTTTTTCGATATTGATTTGGATTATCGACCTGCAAGCAACGTAAAAAATACAGAACAGCAAGTGCTGCAATAATAATAATGAGATTGTCAGCAAATTTAGGAAATTTTAAAATATAAAATGCAAAAAGCCAAAGGGCTAATGAGATAATGAAGGCAAAAAATGTATTTCTTAAAGTCGATGCTCCTGGATGAAAATCTTTAATGTCAAAATATCGACATCCCCATAGAAAAAACATACCTGAAAAAACCATCACTAAGGCAGCGCTTGCAAAAGCATAAGACCATCCAAAATATTCATGAATAATACTGGGAAGCGTTGTTCCTAGAATAATGCCTGCAGCAAGACCCATATAAAATATGGTAAATCCACTTTCTCTTTGAGAAGGGGTATCACTGTATTGGTGACCAAGAAGTGAAGAAATATTTGGTTTAAGCAAGCCTGTGCCAACTGGAATCCCTGCAAGCGAAATTAAAAGGCTTAATTCATTATGCATTAAGGTGAGCGAAAGATAACTTAAAAATAAAACAAATGCGCCATATAAAATAGCGCGCTTTTGACCGATTAAATGATCAGCTATCCATCCCCCAAGTAATGGCGATAAATAATTTAGGGCTGTAAATGAACCAACAAGAAAATATACTTTTTCATCAGGCCATTTAAAGTGCAATGCAAGGAATAATGCAAGAAGCGTTTGCACAACATAAAAACCATATCGCTCCCACATTTCAGTGAAAACGAACACTTTCAAGACTTTTGGATGTTTAAATTCCTGCACAATAACTCTTAAGTCAAACAAGTTAGTTTGAGAATTTAACATAACTCCTCTTACAAAACTAGTTTTTTGGCAACGAGCTTTACCAATAATTAAGCTTGAACTGCCATTCGTCCTTCGTTCATCAAGTTTTTCATATCAATCACTGCTTGTTTTAAACCGGTAAACAATGCACGTGAAATTATGGCGTGACCAATATTTAACTCATGAATGATTTCAATATTGGCAATAGGTTTAACATTTTGATAACTTAAACCATGGCCCGCATTTACTTTTAAACCCAAGTCATGCGCAAAATACGCAGCTTTTTCAATTCGCATTAATTCTTGTAATTGACTTGATTTATCATGAGCTTCAGCATAACGACCAGTATGAATTTCAATAGTGGGTGCACCTAAATCAAAAGCTGCTTGGATTTGTTGGCAATCTGCATCGATAAAAATAGACACTTCTGCACCAACACTTTGACATATTGCGATGGCATTGGCAATTTTTGTCTCATGTCCAATGACTTTCAATCCACCTTCCGTGGTTAATTCTTCACGTTTTTCTGGGACAAAACAAACATGTTCAGGACGTATTTCTGCTGCTATATTTAACATTTCAGCTGTTATGGCCATTTCAAAGTTCATCGGCGTCAGCATCAGTTCTTTGATTAAACGCAGATCCCTATCTTGAATATGGCGCCTATCTTCTCGTAAATGTAATGTAATGCCATCAGCACCTGCTTCTTCTGCGATCATTACTGCTTGGACAGGATCAGGATAACGTGTGCCCCCTCTTGCCTGTCGAATGGTAGCAATATGATCAATATTGACGCCTAGATTGATTGGATTATATGACATCGCCTAACCCTTTTGTAAATTGAACAAAACTTGATAAACTTCTTGAACATGATCAGGAACTTTTACCCCACGCCATTCATGCGCAATATGACCATGAGGATCAATAATAAAAGTGCTTCTTTCAATACCCATCACTTTTTTTCCATACATATTTTTTTCTTTTATGACATTAAAAGCCTGGCAAAGTACCTCTTCGCTATCACTAATTAATTCAAATGGAAATGCTTCATTTGCTTTAAAGGTATCATGAGCTTTTAAGCTATCACGAGATATGCCAAATACCTGGCAGTGTCGTGATTGAAATTTGTGATACATATCACGGAAATCTCTTCCTTCTTGAGTACAACCTGGTGTTGCGTCTTTAGGATAAAAATATAAAACCACCCATTGACCAAGATAATCGGCAAGTGTTCCTTTTAGTTCATTGGTTGCCACAAATTGGCATGATTGCGCATTTTGCATGGAGCATTTCCACAAATGATAATACAAGTGATTATATTCTCATGTTTTGGGGTAAAAAAATACTATTGATGTCTGATTATCACATCATGTGATTACATATACTCAAGTTTATGCTTTGCATGTCGATATTTAAATTAGATATCAACGACATTGGAATGACAATGAAA